>NZ_QEWA01000066.1:0-28049 GCF_003390775.1 Thermobacillus sp.
AAAGTGCTGCATAGGAGCCTCCTCCTTTGAGGGTGTTTTTTTGCCAAATTCCACTCTACCAAAGGAGAGGCTCTCTTTCTATGTCCGCTTTTTCCAATCTTTACCCCAACGCTAATTTTACTCTAACGACGTTGACGCTGTGCGCGTACAGATAGGCGGCTTCGGCGCGGTGCTCCTTCATCTGGAACCCGCCGTCCGCCTCCGTGAGGACATGCCGGACGATATCGTTCGCCAGACGCATGATCGGCCGCGGTTCCAGCCTTTCCGACTCCGCCACGGAATTGAAAAATCCCCGGACGGCATCGAACGCCATGGCTCGCAGCACTTCCAGCTGATTGACGGGACTTGTCGAAACTTCGTTCGGCCGCCGGTTGTCGATGTACGCCCCTTCGACATTCATCCGGATCAGGCCGCTTATCATTCTCCGGGTCAGCACCTGTCCGCTCGATAGAATCAAGCGGCCGTCCGTCGTATATAGCGGACGCCCCAGCCTGTCTCCTTCTTCTAGTTCTGAGGTTGGTACCCACCGCATGAAAATCCGCTCCATTATGACTACTTCAAAAATTTTGAACCAGTAAGATCATACCATAGACCCATCCCGCATTTCTGTAACTGCGGCCACAAATTGGACATGAAATTCGAAAAAATTGTCGATTTCCCCCTGATTGCGCGGGCAAAACAACAAGACAGCCCCGCATATGCGGAGCTGTCGGCTCATCTGCTTTACTCCCATTCAATTGTCGCCGGCGGTTTCGATGTAATGTCGTAGACGACGCGGTTGACGTTGTCCACTTCGTTCACGATCCGAACCGAGATGCGTTCGAGCACGTCCCACGGGATCCGCGCCCAGTCGGCCGTCATGCCGTCGATCGACGTGACGGCGCGGATGCCGACCGTGTAGGAATAGGTGCGGGCGTCGCCCATAACGCCGACGCTCTTCATGTTCGGCAGCGCGGTGAAGTATTGCCAGATCTCACGGTGCAGCCCGGCATTCGCGATCTCCTCGCGCAAGATAGCATCGGACTCGCGCACGATGCGCAGCTTCTCCTCCGTCACTTCGCCGAGGACACGGATCGCGAGTCCCGGACCCGGGAACGGCTGGCGCCACACGATCTCCTCGGGAAGACCGAGCGCTTCGCCGACTTTGCGCACTTCATCCTTGAACAGCGTCTTGAGCGGCTCGACGAGCTTGAATTGCATGTTCTCCGGCAGACCGCCGACGTTGTGGTGCGACTTGATCGTCTGCGCCGTGGCGGTGCCGCTTTCGATGATGTCGGTATAGAGCGTGCCCTGGGCGAGGAACTCGAAGTCGTCAAACTTCGCGGATTCCTCCTGGAACACGTAGATGAACTCGTTGCCGATGATTTTGCGCTTCTGCTCGGGGTCTTCGACGCCCTTCAGCTTGTCCAGGAACCGGTGGCTCGCGTCGATCTTCACGACCTTCATGTCGAACTTGCCGGCGAACGTCTCCATGACGCTCTCCGCTTCGCCCTTGCGCAGCAGGCCGTGGTCAATGAACATGCACGTGAGCTGATCGCCGATCGCCTTGTGGACCAGCACCGCGACAACGGACGAATCGACGCCGCCGGAGAGGGCGCAGAGCACTTTTTTGTCCCCTACCTGCTCCCGGATCTCCCGGACCGCGTCCTCGATGAACGTCGTCATCGACCAGTTGCCTTCGCATCCGCAGATCTCGAACAGGAAGTTGCGGATCATCTCGTTGCCGTAAACGGAGTGGCGTACTTCCGGATGGAACTGGACGGCGTAGTAACGCTTCTCCGGATGGCTCATCGCGGCGACCGGCGCGCCCGGCGTGCGGGCGTCGACGCGGAAGCCCGGCGGCAGTTCGACGACTTTGTCGCTGTGGCTCATCCACACCGTCTGCCGGCGGTCGAGACCGCTGATCAACCGGCAATCCGCTTCGAATTCGATCTCGGCCTTGCCGTACTCGCGCTTGCCCGCCCGTTCCACCCGGCCGTTCAATTGATGCGACATCATCTGCATGCCATAGCAGATGCCGAGGATCGGCACGCCGAGTTCGTACACTTCCGGATCGACAAGCGGCGCGTTCTCTTCATACACGCTGTTCGGGCCGCCGGAGAAGACGATCCCCTTCGGATTCAGTTCGCGCAGCTTCGAAGCCGGCGTATTGTACGGCAGCAGCTCGCTGTACACGCCCAGATCGCGGATGCGCCGGGCAATCAGTTGATTGTATTGGCCCCCGAAATCGAGCACCACGATGAGTTCATTCGGCTTGTCCATGGTACGCCTCCCTCAATTCATACCGCTAATTATACTGAACGGATTTTCGGGGCGTCAACGTGCTTGACCCGCCCTGGCGCACCGTCTGCAACTGCTGTCAGACCGTCGGCGCGGCGGCCGATTTTTGCTCCGTTGATGTCGACTCCCTGTACTCGCGGATCGCCTGCAGAACCGCATCGATATGGCCCTTCAAACGCACATTCCGCCACTCGCGGATCAGTCTGCCTTCTTCGTCGATCAGGAACGTCGAACGGACAATGCCCATATACTCGCGTCCGTACATTTTCTTCTGCTGCCATACGCCGTACTTCTCGCACACTTCGTGATCCGGATCGGACAAGAGCAGAAAAGGAAGTCCGTATTTGTCCCGGAACCGGATGTGGCGTTCGACTTCATCCGTGCTGACGCCGATGACGACCGCGCCATGCGCCGTCAGTTCGCTGTAGGCATCCCGGAATCCGCACGCCTGCTGCGTGCAGGTCTGCGTCATATCCTTCGGATAGAAGTACAACACCACAAGTTTCCCGCGAAAATCGCTCAATCGGATATCCCCGTCCGCCGAAGGCAGTGTGAAATCGGGCACCTTTTTTCCGATGGACAGTGCCATGACCGTGCGTTCCTCCCTCGAAATTCTTACATCTTAATATTCATTGTATCAAAATCGGGGCTGCGTTCCGGACAAAAATCGTACAAATTGGCAAACGCTTGATTTTTTCCAGGCAGCCGGGTAGCATGGTTCTCGACGGCGCGTGAAATACATCGTCACGTCGCCAGGTGGCATAAATAGGTCGGCGCGTGAAGCACACCGTCCCATTTACCGCATGAAGCGGAAGGGGCGGTGTTATTTTTTTTCGAAAGGAGACGGGTTGATGGATCAGGCATTCGAAACGCATTATGACGCATGGATGAAGCGGCAGATTGCGGCCAGTGCGGGAGAACGGCGCAGGCGGCTGCAGGAGCACGGCTATTTGGAAAGAAAGCTGCTCCAGAACGTCTGGTGGCCTGCGGTCGGTTCGTTCGAGCACCTGCATGCGGAATACGAAGTTGCAGATTTCAAGGACGGCGTCCGGTTTCTGGACTTCGCGTATCTTCGCATGCCCCACCGGATATGCCTGGAAGCGGACGGATTCGGGCCGCATGCCAGATACGCGGACCGGCACAAATTCTCGGACGACCTGACGCGCCAGAACCACCTGGTCATCGACGACTGGCGGGTGCTCCGTTTCTCGGCGGATGATATCGAGAACCATCCCCGGAAATGTCAGCAGGTCGTTCTTCAACTGCTGGGGCGATTGTTTGGAGGCAGAGACCCCTATGTCGAATTGCCGGTTATGAAAAGAGAAATCCTGCGGTATGCCGCATATTCGCCGGGGCCGGTCAAACCGTCAGAGATCCAGGGATTATTGGGAGTCGGCGACAAAACCGCCCGCAAGCTGTTGAGGGAGTTGGCTGGCGACGGTTATCTGGAACCGGTGAATGGCACCCGTCGGTTTCACAGCTACCAGCTTGTCCGATCAAAAGTGAAACTATTATAAGGCCGCCTCTAACGGCACCTTGTGCCGTAATTTGGCTCTTTGCCGTGCTCTGACGGGCGATTAACGGCACCAAATGCCGTTAATCGCCGATGCCGCGAGGCCCCGGCTGCTCAGCGACGCCAATAACGGCACCTCGTGCCGTTATTGGGCCCACCGCCGCGCTCTGACGGGCGATTAACGGCACCAAATGCCGTTAATCGCCGATGCCGCGAGGCCCCGACTGCTCAGCGACGCCAATAACGGCACCTCGTGCCGTTATTGGGCCCACCGCCGCGCTCTGACGGGCGATTAACGGCACCAAATGCCGTTAATCGCCGATGCCGCGAGGCCCCGGCTGCTCAGCGACGCCTCCTCGCACCGCTGCACGCCGCGACCGGCCGCCGCCCTGCTACGACCCTGCCCCGCGGTAACGCTTCACACCGATGTTCCAGACAACGAGCCCGATGGCCGTGAACACGAGGCCGACCGCCGGCGTGAGCAGCGCCATCCGCAGATCGGCGGCGCCGCTGCGCTCAAGGAAATACGACGCCGGATAGACGCCGACGAACGCGAACGGCAGCAGCCAGGTCAAAACAAACCGCATCGTCCGGTTGTAAATCGTGACCGGATACCGGCCGTAGCTCTGCAGGTTGAACATGAGCGGCAGGATGCCCGTCGGCGCGTCGGTGAAGAACCCGATGGCGGTAAGCGCCGTGTACAAGCCGAAGTACACCATCACCGCGCCCGCCGTCAGCACGAGCAGCATGACGAGATCCGTCCAGTCGAACGTCATGCCCATCTGCCCCGCCGTGACCGCCATGATCACGAGCCCGACGAACGATCCGATCAGCCCCGGCGGGTACATGTTCTCGAGCAGAATCTGGAACAGATTGTGCGCCGGACGCGTCAGCACCCGGTCCATCTCGCCCTTCACGATATACCGCTCGCTGAAATTCCACAGGTCGAAAAAGCAGCTGAAGATGCCGTACGGCACCATGAAATACCCGAACACGAACACGACTTCCGCTTCCGTCCATCCGCCGAGCGTCGGCGTATGCCGGAACGCGATCAGGATGACGATCAGGTTGATCGCCTGGAATGCCAGATCCGACACCACTTCGATCCAGAAGTCGGCCCGGTACGTGAGGCGCGTCTTGGCGTAGTTCTTGAAGTATTCCCAAAGCAATCCGAGGTAAAACATGACGCCGTCTCACCCTCCCTGCACGAACAGCCGCTTCCGCGCCGCCCGCCACATGAGCATGATCGGGATGATCAGCACGACGGCCCATGCGGCCTGCAGCCCGATCGCCGCCAGCGCCTCGTCTCCCGTGCTCCGCCCGGTGAACACCGCGCTCGGCAAATAAGCGATCGCCTGGAACGGCAGCCATTCCGACAGGGCGGCCAGCCAGCCCGGAAACAGCGCGATCGGCACGAGCACGCCGGAGAACAGATCGATGAACACCCGCTTCATGCGCAGCAGCCCGTCGACGTTCTCGATGTAGAACGCCCCCATCCCGGTGAGCAGGTTCAACTCCGCGTTGATAATGAAGCTGAACACCAGCATGACCGCATACAGCAGCCAGACCGCCGGATCTCGGGGCAGCTCGATCGGGAAAATAAGGCACACGACGACCAGCCCCGGCGTCATGAAGAGCAACAGCCGGAACAGCCCTTCGCCGAACCCCTGGAACAATTTGACCAGCAAATAATTGTACGGCCGGATAAACTGGATGGCGACGCTGCCGTCGCGCACCTCGTTCGCGATCTCGCGGTCCAGATTGTTGAAATAGAACGCGCGCGCCATCCAGGTGACCGCCACGTAAGTCGTCATCTGCGCCAGCGTAAATCCCCGGATCGCTTCCTGATCCCCGTAGATCGCATGCCAGAAGAAGAAGTAAGCGCCGATATTTACCGCATAAATGACGATGCCGCTGTAATAATTCACCCGGTACGCCAGCATCATCAGAAACCGGATGCGGATCAGATCCAGGTACATGCTCGTCACGTCGCGCCCACCAGCCGTTCCGCGCCCGAAGCCGAACCCGACTTGTAAATCTCCCGCACGATTTCGTCCGTACTCGTCTCCATGAACTTGATGTCGCGGATGTCAACACCGCTGCCGACGACGCGGGCCAGCGCGTCGGACAGATTCACGTCGGCCGGCACACGCAAAACCGCCGTCATGTCCCTGCCCGCCTGCCAGCTCGCGCCGGGCAGATCCGCCGTCAGCCGCTCCAGCCGCTCCAGCGCTACCTGCTCGCCGAACTGGAGCCGGATCTCGCGCCCGCGGCTCCAGCGCGTCTTGAGCTCGTCCAATCCGCCGTCATAAATGATCCGGCCGTCGTCCAGCATGATGACCCGCGAACAGAGCGCTTCGATATCCTGCAGATCGTGCGTCGTCAGCAGAATCGTCGTGCCGTGCTCGCGGTTGAGCCGGATCAGAAACTCGCGGATTTCCGTCTTGACGACAATGTCGAGCCCGATTGTCGGCTCGTCGAGAAACAGAATCGACGGATTGTGCAGCAGCGATGCGACGAGCTCGCACCGCATCCGCTGGCCGAGGCTGAGCTTCCGCACCGGCCGGTTCAGCAGATCGCCCAGCTGCAGCCGTTCGACCAGCTCGTCCAGCCGCCGCCGGTAATCGGCCATCGGCACGCGGTACACCTTGCGCAGCAGCTGGAACGATTCGATCACGCCGATATCCCACCACAACTGGCTGCGCTGGCCGAACACGACGCCGATGTTGCGGACGAACCGCTCGCGCTCCCGCCAGGGCACATAACCGGCCACCCGAACCGTGCCGGATGTCGGCACCAGAATGCCGGCAAGCATCTTGATCGTCGTCGACTTTCCTGCGCCGTTCTCCCCGATGTATCCGCAGATTTCTCCCTGCGGAATCGTGAAACTGATATCCTTCACCGCCGTCACTTCCACATATTCACGGCGGAACAAATCCCGCAGCGCGCCGGCAAGACCTTCCCGGTTTCGCTGTACTTTGAACGTCTTGCGCAACTCATGCACTTCGATCGCCGGCTGCATGGCAACCTCTCCCTTCCCCCTCGACATTTCCCGGGAAATGACTCTCTATCTTCCGACAACAGTATAGCACTTGTAAGACAGGTCGTGACATTTTATAATCTTTAAGCGTGCAAAGTTAAGCTTGCAAAGTTTTCATGAGCGGAACCATTCGACGAGTTGTGTCGTCAATAGTTAATGTGCAGAACGATTTTTGCGGAGAAGGAGAGAACCGCCATGAAGCCGCGATCATCCCGAAAGAAGAACAAATGGCTGCGCCGGACGCTCTACGGCCTCTTGTCGGTTGCGGTCATTATGATCGGATACGCCGTCTATCAGGCTATTACCATTTACAATGCGCTGGACAACTTCCAGAAGGACGAGTCGGAATCCCGCTTCCAATCGGTGGTGGACAAGACGGTGGAAGCGCCGCCGGAGTGGGAAGGCAAGGAACGCGTCAACATTCTGCTGCTGGGCGGTGACGCGCGCGGACTTGCCGAAGGCGAAGTCGCCCGTTCCGACTCGATGATCGTCGTCTCGATCGACCCGGTCACGAAAAGGGCGCATCTGCTGTCCGTCCTGCGCGACACGTACATCGACATTCCGGGGCACGGCAAAGGCCGGGCCAACACCGCCATCACGCTCGGCGGGCCGAATCTCGCCATGGAGACGATCGGCAACCTGCTCGGACTTGACATCCATTATTACGCTTATGCCGATTTCGAAGGGTTCAAGGCGCTGGTCGACGCCATCGGCGGTGTATATTTCGAAGTCGAGAAAGATATGAACTATGTCGACAACGCGGACAAGAACCGCTATGACATCCACCTGAAGAAAGGATACCAACTGCTCGACGGCGACAAAGCGCTGCAATACGTCCGTTTCCGCCACGATGCGATGTCCGACTTCACCCGGACCGAACGGCAGCGGGAGTTCCTGAAAGCCGTCGCGAAGAAACTGCAGTCGACCTGGAACGTCGTCCGGATGGGACAAATTCTGGAGAGCGTCCAGCCGTACATCGAGACGAACATGCAGGTGTCGGATATGCTGAAGCTCGGTCAGCTCGGCCTGAAGATCCACGTCGCCGGCTCCGCGCAGGTGCCGCCGATGGAGCTCCTCAAGGACGAGAAAGTGGGCGGCGCTTCGGTGCTGGCGGTCCGCGACACGGAAGCCCTGAAAGCTTACGTGCAGGAAGTGCTGGCGAGCGACGAGACGGCCGCGGATACCGAAGGCGATGCGGACGAATCATCGGGCAAGCCTTCCGGTCCCGTCACGAGCAAGCCCGCGGACGAAGCAGAGCCCGCGGCCTGACCGGCCGGCACATCGATATTCATCACGTGGAAGGGGGTTCCGGCCATCGGTGCCGGGGCGCCCTTTTCTTGATGGTTGTCCTGTGAAAAAATATGACCGCAAACGCGAAAGGAGACTTCCCCATGCCCGCAAATACCGGAAGACGCCCGACATCCGCCGCCCTCTACGAAGAAGCGCTTCAGCACATCGTCGGCGGCGTCAACAGCCCCTCCCGCTCGTTCAAGGCGGTCGGCGGCGGCGCCCCCGTCTTTATGAAGCGCGCGCAAGGCGCCTATTTCTGGGATGTCGACGGCAACCGCTATATCGACTATCTCGCCGCCTACGGGCCGATCATCGCCGGACACGCCCATCCGCGCATCGTCGAGGCGATTGCCCGGGCGGCGGAGAACGGCACCCTGTACGGCACGCCGACCGAACTTGAGATCGAGCTGGCCCGCCGCCTGAAAGAAGCGATCCCGTCCATGGACAAGGTCCGGTTCGTGAACAGCGGCACCGAAGCGGTCATGACGACGATCCGCGTCGCCCGGGCCTACACGAACCGGACGAAGATCATCAAGTTCGCCGGCTGCTACCACGGCCACTCCGACCTCGTGCTCGTCGCCGCCGGCTCCGGCCCGTCGACGCTCGGCATTCCGGACAGCGCCGGCATCCCGATCTCGATCGCGCACGAGGTCATCACCGTGCCTTACAACGATCTGGGCGGCCTGCGCCAGGCCTTCGAGCATTGGGGCGATGACGTCGCCGCCGTCCTCGTCGAGCCGATCGTCGGCAATTTCGGCATGGTCATGCCGAAGCCCGGCTTCCTCGAAGGGGTGTGCCGGATGGCGCGCGACGCCGGCGCGCTCGTCATCTACGACGAAGTGATCACCGCGTTCCGCTTCCACTACGGCGGGGCGCAGAACTTTGCCGCGTTCCCCGACCACGCCGCCATCGAGCCGGATCTGACGGCTCTCGGCAAAATCATCGGCGGCGGCCTGCCGATCGGCGCTTACGGCGGCCGGAAGACGATCATGGAACAGGTCGCACCGCTCGGCCCGGCGTACCAGGCCGGCACGATGGCCGGCAATCCCGCTTCGATCTCCGCGGGCCTCGCCTGCCTCGACGTGCTGCGCGAGCCCGGCGTCTACGACCGGATGGACGCGCTTGCCGCCCGTCTGACGGACGGGCTCGCGGCATCCGCGGCGAAGCACGGCGTGCCGCTCACGATCAACCGGATCCGCGGCGCGTTCTCGACACATTTCTGCGCGCATCCGGTCACGAACTATGCCGAGGCACAGGACACGGACGGCGAGGCATTCGCCGCGTTCTTCCGCCGCATGCTCGACCGCGGCGTCTGCCTGGCGCCGTCGAAGTTCGAGGCGTGGTTCCTGACCGTCGCCCATACGGAAGCGGACATCGAGGAGACGATTGAAGCGGCGGACGAATCGTTCCGCCTCGTCGCAGCCGGCGCACGCGACTAAAGCGATCATGCCGCGCCAAATCAAAAAGCCTTCGGACACCGCCGCAGCAGGCGGATGATCCGAAGGCTTCTTCGCATTTCAGGCATCGCGCGTCAGGCCGCGACGTCGCGGCGGCGGAAGACGTACCAGGACAGCGCGATGAAGATCACGTAGTACCCGGCCAGGACGGCGAGGGAAAACCCGAAGGGCCGGTCGGGAATCGGCGTCCCGCCGGAGACATATGACGACAGTCCGTAATTCATGAACAGAATGTAATCCACCCACGGCTTGTCGATCAGGCTGAGCAGCGCCGCCATCATTTGGCCGCCCAGGAGCAGGAAAATCGACAGGCCGATCGCCAGGCTGCCGGACCGGAAGACGGTCGAGATCATGAACGCCATCGTCACCGTAACGATGATCTGGATCAGTTGAAGCCCATAGTAAGCCGACAACCAGACAAAATGGCTTCTTGATCCCTGATTCGGATACGTGTACTCGCCATTGCTTCCGATCAGCACGCCGTTGACCAGCAACGTGAACGCAAGGAGCACGGCCATAAAAAAGAGCACGAAGAGCAGCAGCGATACGTACTTCGACAGCAGAATTTGGGACCGGCTCCACGGGCGGATGAGCAGCAGCTTGATGGTGCCGGTCGAAAACTCGCCCGCCACGCTGTCCGCCGCGATGATGACGGCGAATATCGTGATGAGCGACAGCACGACTTCCGCTTCCAGATAGGAAAAGAACCACATGTCCGGATTGTCATCCAGCATCATGGCGCCGATGGAAATGCCGAGCGGGATGATCAGCATGATGGCCAGCATGATCCAGGTGCGGATCCGCCGGTAAATTTTCATGTTCTCGTTCTGGATGAGCCGCAGAAAATTAACCAATGCGCCCGCCTCCCGTCACTTCGAGGAATTGATCTTCCAGCGACTTCGTCACGGTCCGGATGCCGTATACGCGCACGCCTGCCGCGACAAGACGGGCGTTGATGTCGGCCGCTTCCTCGCGCCCGGCGCTCACCACGATGCCGCCGGATTCCGTCCGCAGGACGGCGCCGCCCAGCGTTTCCGCAGCCGCGTCGGGGCGGTCGACCTCGAACAGAACCTCCGCTTTCTCGCCGCTCTCCGCGCCGCCGTGAATCGCCCGCACATCGATCAATTTGCCGGCCTGGATAATGGCGACGCGGTCGCACATCAGTTCCATCTCCGAGAGCAGGTGGCTCGAGACGAACACGGTTGTGCCTTCATGTTTGGCCAGATGGCGCAGGTAATCCCGCAGCTCGCGGATGCCCGCCGGATCGAGGCCGTTCGTCGGCTCGTCGAGGATGAGCAGCGCCGGCCGGTGCAGAATCGCCTGCGCAACCCCGAGCCGCTGCCGCATCCCGAGCGAATAGGTTTTGACTTTGTCATGTATGCGCGCGGTCAGGCCGACGAGTTCAACCACCTCGTCGATCCGCCGGCGCGAAATGCCGGGAATCATCCGCGCATAATGAAGCAGGTTCTGGTATCCGGTCAAAAATTTGTACAGCTCCGGATTCTCGACGATCGCGCCGACCTGGCGCACCGCATCTTCATATTCGGTCCGGATGCTCCGGCCCCGGATCAGAATCTCGCCCGACGTCATCCGCATCAGGCCGACCATCATCCGGATCGTCGTCGTCTTGCCCGAACCGTTCGGGCCGAGAAAACCGAAGACTTCCCCCGGCGGCACGTCGAACGTCAGATTGTCGATGATCGTGCGATTGCCGATTCGTTTCGTCACGTTCAGCAGCCGCACGACCGGCTCCGTGCCGCCCGTCTGCAAATCCAACACCGAATCCTCCCCCATCCGCGGGCGATTACCGCCCGTCTTTGTACATGTTAATATATTCAATGATTACAATATATAAACGGGGGCAAGCCGGCACAAGTTGCATGGTGTCGCAAAATTGCATCTCCATTCCCATATGAACAAAAAAGTTCCCGCCGGCCGTGCGTGACAGCCGGGGGAACTTCATGACGCCGCCGTTTGCATTCAGCACGCGGCATGCCGGACCGCCGATGGACCCGTTTGAGAAGGTACTGCGGCGGGCGGGGCCTGCGGCGCGGTGTCCAGCGGCTTGAAGACCGTACCCGAACGGCCGGCTTCCGCCGCGGCGGACCGGGCAGTCTCTTCGCCGCCGCAGACCAGGCAGCATCCGAGCGGGTAGACGAGGCGGAAATACCCCGTCCGGAATACCCGGTGGCCGTTTGCCGCATCCTTCAGCTCCTGGCAACCGACGCAGTAGAATTGTTCGGTATCCATCGTCGGTCAACACTCCTTTGCGAAATAGTTCGAAAAACCCTTGAATCGTTACAGTATGGAGCGTCACTTCCTGCTTTTTCGATTGGCTTCGATATGTATCGAAAATGAAACTTTAGATACATTTCGTAACCTCATATTTATAATTTATGACATTTATCGATTCCTGTCAATCCCGAAATCCCGCTCCGGCTGTATCCTTTTGTCGGATGCGTCAGCGTCCGCCGCTTCATTTCGACGGTCCCATGGCCTGAAACTGTTTTGCCAAGTTTCTTGTACTGCCTGTAGAAAAATGTTACGTTATGTATAGACATGACGCCGCAACCGGCAAGTGACTCCAGTCATGACTTGTTCTTTTCCATGCTAAAATTCAGGGATATGCGGATATAGGAGGATGACCATGAACATCGGTAGCCGAATTGCGAAACTTCGCGAAGAGCGGGGCTGGACACAAGAACAAACGGCTGCGGCAATCGGCATCTCCCGGGCGGCTTTGTCCCACTACGAGAAGAACCGGCGGGAACCTGACACCGAAACGTTGACAAAATTTGCCGATCTGTTCAATATTTCCATCGACTACCTGGTCGGTAGAACGAACGTGCCCAATCCTCCGCTCAGTCCGGATGTCCGTGAATTTGTGGATTCCCTTGAACTGTCCGACGAGCAGATCATGGAGCGGTTCTCGCTTTCCGTCGACGGCCGCAAACTGTCGCCCGACGAGACGCGCCGCTTCATCGCCTTCGTCCGCGCCGAGCGGAGCATGCGCGGCAATTGATCGCGCGTCCTGACAACAAACATGCGCATGCCGTCCTTGTGCGGCATGCGCATGATTCATGTTGTCATTCAATTTCCCCCGACCCGGGCCAGATCGCGCGCGTTCGCCTCGAACGCGGCCATCAGCGCCGCTTCCCCGGTCAGGCCGCGATTGTGCATGTCTTCGATCCGCTCGAGCATCCGCTTGTAGTCCTTCGGAATGACCTTGACGAACTTCGCGCGGGAAGCGTCCCAATCCGCGAGAATCTCCTTCGCCCGCTCGCTGCCCGTCAGTTCCGCGTGGCGGCGGATCATTGCCCGCACTTCCTCGCTTTCCCTGCCTGCATCCAGCGTCTCGAGCCCGATCATTTCGAAATTGCAGCGGACCGGGAAATCCCCGTCCTCATCATAGACGTACGCGATGCCGCCCGACATGCCGGCCGCAAAGTTCCGCCCCGTCCGGCCGAGGACGACGACGCGCCCGCCGGTCATATATTCGCAGCCGTGGTCGCCCACGCCTTCGACGACGGCATACGCGCCGCTGTTGCGCACCGCGAAGCGCTCGCCGGCGATGCCGCGGATGTACGCTTCGCCGCCTGTCGCGCCGTACAGCGCCGTATTGCCGATGATGATGTTCTCCTCCGCCTTGAACGTGGCCTTCGGCGAAGGCGCGATGATCAGCTTGCCGCCCGACAGCCCTTTGCCGACGTAGTCGTTCGCATCGCCTTCCAGCGACAGCGTGATGCCGCGAGGCAGGAACGCGCCGAAGCTTTGGCCCGCCGATCCGGTGAAATGGAACCGGATCGTATCCTCCGGCAGCCCTTCCGCGCCGTACCGGCTCGTCACCTCGTAGCCGAGCATCGTGCCGACGACGCGGTTCGTATTGCGGATCGGCAGCGACGCGCTGACCGGCTCGCGCCGTTCGAGCGCCGGCTGCGCCAGCGGGATGAGATGGCGCGCGTCCAGCGACTCTTCCAGGCCGTGGTTCTGCTCCTGCACGTTGCGGCGCGGCGCATCCGCCGGCAGCTCCGGCTGATGGAGCAGCGGCGACAGGTCCAGCCCCTTCCGCTTGCCGTAGCGGACCGCTTCGTCCATCTCCAGCATGTCGACCCGGCCGACCATCTCGTCGATCGTCCGGAAGCCGAGCTCGGCCATGATTTCGCGCAGCTCCTGCGCGATGAACCGCATGTAGTTGACGACGTAGTCCGGGCTGCCCATGAACTTCTTGCGCAGCTCGGGGTTCTGCGTCGCGATGCCGACCGGGCACGTGTCGAGATGGCAGACGCGCATCATGACGCAGCCGAGCACGACGAGCGGCGCGGTCGAGAACCCGAATTCTTCGGCGCCGAGCAGCGCCGCGATCGCGACGTCCCGGCCGGTCATCAGCTTGCCGTCGACTTCGACGACGACGCGGCCGCGCAGATCGTTCAGCATCAGTGTCTGATGCGTCTCCGCAAGACCGAGCTCCCACGGCAGCCCCGCGTGGCGGATCGACGTGACCGGCGAGGCGCCGGTGCCGCCGTCGTAGCCGCTGATCAGGATGACATCCGCGCGTCCCTTCGCCACGCCGGCCGCGATGGTGCCGACGCCGACTTCGGAGACAAGCTTCACGCCGATGCGCGCGCGGGGGTTCGCGTTCTTCAGATCGTGGATCAGTTCGGCCAGATCCTCGATCGAGTAGATGTCATGGTGCGGCGGCGGCGAGATGAGCCCGACGCCCGGCGTCGAACCGCGCGTCTCCGCGATCCACGGATACACTTTCCGTCCCGGGAGCTGGCCGCCTTCGCCCGGCTTCGCGCCCTGCGCCATCTTGATCTGGATCTCGTCGGCGTTCACCAGATAGTGGCTCGTCACGCCGAAGCGGCCGGATGCCACCTGCTTGATGGCGCTGCGGCGCGAATCGCCGTTCGGATCCGGCACATAGCGCCGCGGATCTTCGCCGCCTTCGCCGGTGTTCGACTTGCCGCCGAGCCGGTTCATCGCGATCGCGAGCGCCTCGTGCGCCTCCTTGCTGATGGAGCCGTACGACATCGCGCCGGTCTTGAACCGCTTCACAATCGACTCGACCGGCTCGACTTCCTCGATCGGCACCGGATTGCCCTTCCTGAACTTGAGCAGCGAACGGAGCGTGCGGTGCGTCTCCTCTTCGCCCTCGACGAGTTTCGAATATCGCTTGTACAGCTTGTAGTCGTTCGTCCGTGTCGCGAATTGCAGCGTATGGACCGTCTCCGGATTGAACAGATGGTCCTCGCCGTCACGGCGCCACTGATACTCGCCGCCGGAATCGAGCGCCTCTTCGGCTTCGGCCAGGGAGCTGAACGCCTTCTCGTGGCACTTCAGCGTCTCGGCGGCGATTGTCTCCAGCCCGATGCCGCCGATGCGGGACGCCGTCCAGGTGAAGTACCGGTCGATGACGTCCTGCGCGATCCCGACGGCCTCGAAGATTTGCGCGCCGCGGTACGACTGGATCGTCGAGATGCCCATTTTGGACAAAATCTTGACGACGCCCTTCGTGGCCGCCTTGATGTAGTTCTGCACCGCCTTCTCGTACGCAACGCCCTTCAGCAGGCCCCGCCGGATCATGTCGGCGAGCGTCTCGAACGCGAGGTACGGGTTGACGGCGCTCACGCCGTAGCCGAGCAGCAGCGCGAAGTGGTGCACTTCGCGCGGCTCGCCCGATTCGAGCAGCAGGCTGACCTTCGTCCGCGTTCCCTTGCGGATCAGGTGATGGTGCAGCGCCGAGACGGCCAGCAGCGCCGGGATCGCCGCGTTGTCGCGATCGATGCCGCGGTCGGACAGGATGATCAGATTATGCCCTTTGCCGATGACGCGGTCCGCCGCCTCGCACATCAGGTCGATCGCGTCGCGCAATCCCGCTTCGCCCTCGGCCGCCGGGAACAGGATCGGAATCGTGATCGCCTTGAACCCCGGCCGGCGGATATGGCGCAGCTTCGCGAATTCCTCGTTCGACAGAATCGGCGTCTCCAGCCGGATCTGCCGGCAGCTCTCCGGTTCGGGCTTCAGCAGGTTGCGCTCCGAGCCGATCGTCGTGACGGTCGAGGTGACGATCTCCTCGCGGATGGCGTCGATCGGCGGGTTCGTCACCTGCGCGAACAGCTGCTTGAAGTAGTTGTACAGCCGCTGCGGACGCTCCGACAGCACCGCGAGCGGCGCGTCGTAGCCCATCGAGCCGATCGGCTCGCTCCCCGTACTTCCCATCGGCTCGAGCACCTTGCGGAGCTCCTCGTACGTGTAGCCAAAGGCGGCCTGGCGGATGCGGACCGCCTCGCTGTCCGGTCCCGGCAGTTCGGGCGCGTCCGGCAGATCGTCGAGTCCGATCAGATGCTCATCCAGCCACTCGCGGTACGGTTTTTCGGTCGCGATCGCCTTCTTCACTTCCTCGTCGGAAATGATGCGGCCTTCCTTCGTATCGACAAGGAGCACCCGCCCCGGACGGAGCCGGTCTTTGTACAGCACTTCGTCCTGCGGAATCTCCAGCGCGCCCGTCTCGGACGCGAGGATGATGAAGCCGTCCTTCGTCACGCAGTAGCGCGCCGGACGGAGGCCGTTCCGGTCGAGGATCGCGCCGATCTGCGTGCCGTCCGTGAACGCCATCGCGGCGGGACCGTCCCACGGTTCCATCAGCGTGCTGTGATATTCGTAGAACGCCCTTTTCTCCGGGCTCATGGACTCGTGCTTCGTCCACGGCTCCGGCACCATCATCATCGCCGCGTGCGCCAGCGGGCGGCCGGCGAGGTAGAGCAGCTCCAGCACGTTGTCGAACATCGCCGTGTCGGACCCGTCCGGATCGATAACCGGCTTGATCTTCTCGATGTCGCCGCCGAACAGCTCGGACTCGAGCAGCGTCTGGCGCGCGTGCATCCAGTTGATATTGCCGCGCAGCGTGTTGATCTCGCCGTTGTGGATGAGATAACGGTACGGATGCGCGCGGTCCCAGCTCGGGAACGTATTCGTGCTGAAACGGGAGTGGATGAGCGCGATCGCCGATTCCATCGCGTCGTCCATCAGCTCGGGATAAAACGACTTGAGCTGCTCCGTCGTCAGCATTCCCTTGTACACAATCTTTCTGCAAGACAGACTTGCAGCGTAGAACTTGTCGCCGCCCGGAAGTTCTCCGTAGCGGATCGCCCGTTCCGCGCGCTTGCGGATGACATACAGTTTCCGTTCAAAAGGCAGTCCGGCCTCCGTTCCGGTGCCGCGGCCGATGAACAGCTGGCGGACATACGGCTTCGCTTCCTTCGCGGAGCGTCCGAGCAGCTCGTCGTTCGTCGGCACCGTGCGCCAGCCGATCACTTCCTGCCCTTCCTCGCGGACGATCGCCTCGAGCGTCCGCTCCTGCTCCGCTCGCTGCGCTTCGTCATGGGGCAGGAACAGCATGCCGACGGCGTAATCGCCTTCATCCGGCAGCGTAACGCCCAGTCCTGCCATTTCCCTGCGGAAGAACCGGTGCGGAATCTGGATCAGAATACCCGCGCCGTCCCCCGTATTCGGCTCGCTGCCCTGACCGCCGCGGTGCTCCATGTTCTCGAGGACAGTCAGCGCCCGGCGGATAACGGTACTCGACTTGATGCCGGCAATGTTCGCCACGAAGCCCATGCCGCATGCGTCCCGCTCGTATTGCGGATCATACAGTCCCTGCTTCGGCGGCAATCCCGCGTGCCGCGTTTTCATATCAAGCGCCACCTCACTTCTTGAATGGTGCAAACCGCGTTTCGGCACAAGCAAAGCTTCAAATCCGGCCAAAAATGACTTACAATGTAATGGCCGAAGAAAAGCGGAAATACGAACGGCGGATGCCCATACGATTTGCATCATGGAACTACAGTATAGGCTTAGTCGCCCCGCCGCAAAATGGACTAATCCGCCGATCATTTGCACCGATTCACTTATCCTATGCGGCGCGGATGATCGGCGGCGCATCAACTTTTTTATGGGTGCGATAAGTTTCGTTTGTCGATGCAAATCGTTTCTTTGCATTCCTTATCTTGTCCTTATTCTGATCGGGAAGGTGTGATTTCATTGCGGAAATTGTGGCGGGACAGGCTGCACCCGGCGTTTGCCGCCGTACTGGCCGCCCTGATGGCGGCAAGCATGATGCAAGCGCTGCCAAAGGCGGCGGGTGCCGCCGGCGAGACGGCCGGGGAAGACGGCGTCTACCGCATCGCGGCGCTGGGCGACTCGCTGGCCGCGGGCTATGAGTACGGCATGGAAAAGCAGGCGAATCCGGTGGCCTACGGATTTGTCGAGCGGGTGTGGGAACAGGCGCTCTTCCGGGGCTTCAAAGCGGAGTACGTCAATTACGGCATCATCGGCCTCCGGACCGAAGGACTGGAGAAGCTGCTGGCGCGGGCGGAGCGCGGCGAAGGCTCGGGCCCGGAGGATCTGCTCGCCGAAGGCCAGGAAGCCTTCGTCGATCCGCGCATCAGCAGCCTCGTCGGCGACGGTGCGGCGGTGCGGCGGAATATCGAAAGCGCCGACCTCATCCTGATCCAGGTCGGCGGCAACGATCTGGCCGCTTATATCCAGATGCTGGGTTCGGGCCAAACCGATGAAGCGGACGCGTGGCTGGAAGGCATGCTGGACCGGATTCTGGCGTCGCTGGAAACGTCGATCCGCACCATTCACCGCATCAATCCGGACGCGCTAGTCGTCATCGGCGACCAATATTCGCCGGTGCCGAAGAATATCATGGACCAGCAGGTGCCCTACTATGAGAAGCTGCAGGACGCCGTCAAGCAGACGACCGGGAAGCTGGAGGAATTGTCCGCCCGGTTCGCGGCGGAAGGCCGGGATGTCCGGGTGGCTTACTCGGCGAGCCGCTTCGTCGGCCGCGAACTGACCTACACGAAAGTGCTGGCGGCATATCTGAACAAGGAAACCGACATTCATCCGAATCAGAACGGCTACGACGCCATGGGCCGGGCCTTTGCCGAAGCGGTCTGGGGCGACTACCGCGAGCCTTCGCCCCGGGAAGAGGGCGTGCCGATCACGATCTTCGTGAACGGGAAGGAACTGAAGCCGGGCAATGAAAAGCCGCTTGTCAGGAACAACTTCACCTTCCTCGTCCTGCGCGACATCGCCGCCGCCCTGAAAGCGGATCTGGCATGGGACAACAAGACGAAATCGGCGACGTTCACCTTAAGCGGCCGCAAGGTCGTGCTGACGCCGGGCAGCGCCGTGATGATGGTGAACGGAGAGCCGCGGACGATTCCGGCGCCGCCGTTCACGGAAGGCGGCCGGACCTACGTGCCGCTCGGCGCGCTGTCCGACGCCCTGGGATTCGATGTCGTCTACCGAAACACGCTCAAAACGGCTTTCATCAACGGTTGAACATCCGTCTGCTCCGGCGATCGCTCATCCCTTGTCAATCCCCGTACGGATTCGTAATATGATATGTAGGAAAAGTGGGTGAGACGATGCACAAGAGCAAGAAAAGAGTGCTTCTGCTCTCGGAAGGGTTCGGTTCCGGACACACCCAGGCCGCCTATGCGCTGGCCGTCGGCATCCGGCATCTCAATCCCGATGTCCAGACGAAAGTGCTCGAACTGGGCAAATTCCTCAATCCGGTGCTCGGGCCGCTGATTGTCTCGGCATACCGCAAAACGGTGACGAAGCAGCCGAAACTGGTCGGGCACCTGTACCGTTCCAACTACAAGCGCTCGCTCAACCGTTTCGCGCAGCTCGCCCTGCATCGGCTGTTCTATACCCAGACGTCCCAGGTCATCACCCAGCTCAAGCCGGACGCCATCGTGTGCACGCATCCGGTCCCGAACGCGGTCGTCGCGCGCCTGAAGCGGCTGGGGCTGAACGTCCCGCTGTTCACGCTCATAACGGATTACGACGCGCACGGCACGTGGGCAAGCCCCGAGGTGAACAAATACCTCGTCTCGACGCCGATCGTGAAGCGCAAGCTGATGGAGCACGGCGTTCCCGATTCGCGCATCGAGGTGACGGGCATCCCGGTGCATCCCGACTTCTGGACGTCCTGCGACAAGGACGAGATCCGCAAGCAGTTCAATCTGAACGCGATGCCGACCGTGCTGATCATGGGAGGCGGCTGGGGGCTGCTGAACGACGAAAACGGCTTGTTCGAATACATGGCGGGATACCGCGACAACGTCCAGCTCATTTTCTGCGCGGGCAACAACGAGAAGGCGAAAGAACGGCTGGAGAACAATCCGCTCTTCCGCCATCCGAACATCAAGATTCTCGGGTTCACCCGCGAGATCAACAAGCTGATGGACGTATCCGATCTGCTGATCACGAAGCCGGGCGGGATGACCTGCACGGAAGGCCTCAGCAAGGGCATTCCGATGCTGTTCTACGAGCCGATTCCCGGCCAGGAAGAAGAGAACTGCGAGTATTTCGTCCGCAACGGGTTCGGCGAGCTGCTGACGGACCGCGAAACGATCGACCGCTGGTTCAAGCTCATCCAGGAACCTTACGCGGCAGGCGAATACCGCCGGTCGCTTCTGACGAAGCGCAACGAGCAATACAATCCGGAGAGATGTTCCCGCGCCGTCCTGCAGCTCATGCAGTGACGGCGTTTTATAATGAAAGGGATGACGGGCCGGGAGAGGCCGTCATCCCTGTTTTCGTTCCTGTTTCCGTTCCTGATACCACTTGATGAACTCGATGAGAATCTTGTAATCCTGCACATTGTCCTTCTCGATGCCGGCCTGCCTGAGCGCTTCGACGAAGGCGTACCACTCTTCGTCGGGCGTCTCCTTCGCTTCCGGGTCCGGCAAGTTGACCTGCAGCAGCGTTTTCAGGTCCACGTTGAGCACGAGCGCGATTTTCTCGATCACCTGAATGGACGGGTTCTGCTTCAGATTGCGCTCGATGCTGGACAGGTACGACTTCGAAATGCCGGCGCGCTCGGCAAGCTCCGACAGCGAAATACCGCTCTGGGTGCGGAAATGGTTGATGTTCGTCCCGATCATTCCGCGCCCCCTCTTATCCCGCGGCTGCACGACGGTCCCGCTCTTCCCGTTCACGCTGCTGTCCATGTTCCGACCCGCCGCGCTGACCGAAAGTTTCGATGTTTGAGCACACGCCATTACACTCCTCGTCTTGGGGATTGCGGCCGGCCGCCGACGGCCGGGCTTCAGGTCCCGGCAGCGGCTTGGCCGGACTTCATGCCCGCTTTCAGCCGTTCGATGACCCGCTCCTGCTCCTCCGGCGTCATCGCGGAGCCGGACGGCAGGCAGATGCCCGTCCGGAACAGCCGGGCGGACACATCCTCCCGGATGCCGTGCGAATAGAAGCGGGCGCCTGCGAAGAGCGGCTGCAGATGAAGCGGTTTCCAAACGGGCCGCGATTCGATGCGGTCCTCGGCAAGCCAGGCGACGAGCTGAGAGGCGGTGACGCCCGCCAAATGCTCGTCGACCGTCAGCGCCGTCAGCCACCGGTTCGACCGGGTGCCCGGGAGTTCGGGCATGAACCGGATGCCCGGCCGAGCTTCAAGCGCCGTCCGGTATCGTTCGAAAATGGCGCGCCGCGCCTCCACGCGGTCCGCAAGCACCTTGAGCTGCGCCCGGCCGATGCCGGCCAGCACGTTGCTGAGCCGGTAGTTGTAGCCCGGCCGGCTGTGTTCATAATGGACGGCCGGATCGCGCGCCTGCGACGCGAGCACCCGCGCTTCGCGGATCGCGTCGCCGTCGTCCGAGACGAGCATGCCGCCGCCGGACGTCGTAATGATCTTGTTGCCGTTGAAGGAATAGATGCCGAAACGGCCGATCGTGCCGGCATGCCGTCCTTTGTAGGACGAGCCGAGCGCCTCCGCGGCGTCTTCGACGATCGGCACGCCGTAGGCGCCGCAGAGCGCCGAGATTTCGTCCATCCGAGCGCATTGGCCGAACAGATGGACGACGATGACCGCCTTCGGCAGCCGGCCTTCCTTCGCCGCCTCGTCCAGCGCCCGCTCCAGCGCCTGCGGGGACAGGCCCCAGGTCTCCGGCTCGGCGTCGATGAACACCGGCTCCGCGCCCTGATACAGAATCGGATTCGCGCTGGCGACGAACGTGAGGCTGGAGCAGAACACGCGGTCGCCGGGCCCGACGCCCAGCAGCCGGAGCGCCAGATGGATCGCCGCCGTGCCGGACGAGACGGCGGCGGCGTGCCCGGCGCCGACCGCCTCGGCCAATTCGCGCTCGAAGGCGTCGACATGCGGCCCGAGCGGCGCGATCCAGTTCGAAGCGAACGCTTCCGCAATATAGTGCTGTTCCGCTCCGCTCATATGGGGCGGCGACAGCAGAATGGCGGCTTTTGGCACAGTGGTCTTCACGCGTTACCCCTTCCCTGTCTGGATTGGCACGATGTATTGGCACGACGCTATCGCGATCGGGCATCCCCCCTGATGACGGCGGCCGGCACGCCCGCCGCGGTGCAGCCCGGCGACACGTCCCGCGTCACGACCGCGCCTGCGCCGGCGATCGACCAGGCGCCGACCGACCGGCCCGGCAGGATGACCGCGCCGGCGCCGACGAACGCGCCTTCGCCCGCGCGGGCGCCGCCGGTCAGGATGGAGCCCGGCGCGGCGTGGGCGCAGTCGCCCAGGACGGCGTCGTGCTCGATGATGGCGCCCGTATTCACGATCGCATGCGCGCCGACTGCCGCGTCCGGTTGCACGACCGCGCGCGCCATGACGACCGCGCCGGGGGCGATCCGCGCCTTGGGGCTGACAATTGCCGCCGGGTGAATCAGCCGCGCGAAGCGGACGCCGCCTTCTTCCAGCATGCGGACGATCGCCTGCCGCGTCCGGTTGTCGCCGATCGCGGCGACAAAGCGCAGCTCCGCATCCTGCGCAAGCAGGCCGCGCCATGCCGCGACCGGTCCCCGGAGCTCGCCGTCCGGACCGCCGCCGGATGCGCCGGCAAGCGCGGCGTATCGGTCGTCCAGCACCGCCGCGAGCCGGGCATCCGGCGTCAGCGCGATCAATTCGCGCACGACTTTCCCGTGGCCGCCGTCTCCGATCATGACGATCCGCTGCATGCGCCGCTCACCCCGGCGTGCCGGTTCCGGTGAACCGGTCCATTGTCGCGCGCCCCGGCTGATGGATGCCGACCGGCTTGAGGAGCCGCAGGAACGTGAGCAGCAAAATTTTCAGATCCAGCAGCATGCTCCGGTTGTGCACATACCATACATCCATCGCGAACCGCTCCTCCCAGGAGACGGCGTTCCGGCCGTTCACCTGCGCCCAGCCGGTGATGCCCGGGCGCACGAGATGCCGCTGGCGCTGCTCGTCGGTGTAGAGCGGCAAATATTCCATCAGCAGCGGGCGCGGACCGACCAGGCTGAGATCGCCCTTCAGCACGTTGAAGAGCTGGGGCAGCTCATCCAGGCTCAGCGTCCGGAGCTTGCGGCCGAACGGCGTCAGCCGCTCGGCGTCGGGCAGCAGGTTGCCGCTTTCGTCCCGCAGATCGGCCATCGTGCGGAATTTGTACAGCACGAACGGCTTCTCGTGCAGGCCGGGACGAACCTGGCGGAACAGCACCGGCCGCCCGAGTTTGATCCGCACGAGCAGCGCGGTCACGGCCATCACCGGCGACAGGACGATCAGCAGGACGGCGGCGGCGGCCAGGTCGAAACCGCGTTTCATCCGGGCCGCCTCCCCGCCGCCGGTTGTTCTGCCGGTTCGCCGGCTGCCGGGTCCGCCGCCGGTCCGTCGGGCGCGTCCAACGCCGTCTGCGCCGCTTCCGCCCCGCTTCCGCCAGGCCGGCAGTCCGCCGACGCGGCGGCTTCCGCATTGGCCTGCAGCTCCGCCAGCAGCCTGCGCTTGATCTCCCTGACCAGATCCGCCGCCCGAAGATCCCGCTCCATCCTGCCGAGCCGCCAGCTGTCGAGGACGATGTCGCGGAACCGCGCGCTCGAGATTTTGCCGGAAATGTTCATCCCGCCGCCCCTCCCGCGCCGGCCAGCATCCTGTGGCGGGATTCCGCCCGGAAGCCGTCCGTGCGGCGGCGCAGCCATCTCCAGGCGTCCTCGCACATGCGCCCGAGGCCCATTTCGGCCTGCCAGCCCAGCTCCCGCCGGGCTTTCGACGGATCGGCGCAGATGACCGGCGCGTCGCCCGGCCGCCGTTCGACGATCTGGTAAGGAATGTTGATGCCCGCCGCCTTCTCGAATGCCGCGATTACCTCAAGCACGCTGTGCCCGGCGCCCGTGCCCAGGTTGTAGGCGTCGAAGCCGGAATCCGCCATCACTTTGTCAAGCGCCTTCACATGGCCTTTCGCCAGATCCGTCACATGGACATAATCCCGGACGCATGTGCCGTCGCGGGTCGGGTAATCGCCTCCGAAGACGGGCAGCTTGTCCTGCTGCCCAGCGGCCGCCCGCATCAGGCGGGACATCAAGTGCTGCGGCGTCCCGGCCGGTTCGGTGCAAGTCCGCTCGCCCGGATGCGCGCTGTCGCTCGTCCGGATGCGCCATGCACTCCCGCCGGCGCCTTCCGCCTCCCGGCTGCACCACGCGCTTCCGCCGGCGCCTTCCGACTCACGGCCGCGCCATTCGCTCAGCCCGTCGCCGGCCGCCTCGCCGTCAATCCACCCGCTCGGGTGCGCCCCTGCCGGGTTGAAATTGCGAAGCAGGGCAATGCTCCATTTCCGGTCCGCTTCGTACAGATCGTGCAAAATCTCCTCGATCATGAGCATCGTCCGGCCGTACCGGTTGGCCGCGCCGAGCGGGGACGATTCCGTGACCGGCGTCTGCTTCGGCTTGCCGTAGACGGCGGCCGACGAGCTGAAGACGAGCCGCCGCACGCCGAACTGCTGCATGACGTCGCACAGAACGACCGTTTCGGCAATCGGAAGATGGCAGCCCTGCTGCGGCATCGCCGCCGGATGGATGCCCGCGAAATGGATGACCGCTTCGATCTCGTTCTCCTCGAAAATCCGCTGGAGACCGCGGCGTTCCATGAGTCCGAGCGGATGAAAAGGAAATCTTCTGCCGACCGCCGCCTGCACCCGGTCGAGCGCCGGCGCATGCTCCGGGCGATCGACGACGATGATGTCGCGGCCCGCTTCCAGCAGCTCCGCGCATGTATGGCTGCCGATGTACCCGGATCCGCCCGTGATGAGCACCGCCATAATCAACCCTCCGCAGAATGGAGTTGATATTCTTTATAAAGAACATTTGATTACAAAAAAATGGCGCGTATTCAGCTTTTTAAAATTATAGTTCTTTATAAAGAACATGTCAAGGAGAGCGCCGCCCGGGGGGACGGTTAAAAAACTTTAATCCTGTCCACGCGGCGAAACTTCATTGCGTCTGCTTCGCTTCACTCCCCGCCCGTCCCGCCCCGGGACGGAGCCGGCCCGCGAGCATCTCCGCAATCCGCCGGGCGGCGCCGGCCAGCACGGCGAACTCCTCCAGCCGCCTGAACAGCGCCCAGTAGAGCAGGTTCGGCACCGCCAGCGCGGCCGCCAGACGCGCAGCAACCGCCGTCCAACCGTCCGCCGGCAGGAAACGGCACACCAGCAGCACGGCCGCGCACGCCGCGCCGCCGACGGCAACATAGCGGGCGTAGACGGTGAAATAGCGCCGCAGCGGCAGTTTGAACACTTTCCGGTACACCCAATACGGCGTCAGCCAGAACGGAATGGCGAGCGCGCCGATCAGCGAGCCGAGGAAGACGCCGGAAATGCCGAGCGGCCCGACCAGCGCGACCGCACCGCCGAGGGTGACGGCGGCTTGCAGCAGCGGCGCATACCGGTCCTCGCGGAAAATGCCGGCCGTCGTCTTCACCGTGGCGACGGCGTTGCGCATCCCCCGTTCGAAGAACAGGAGCAGCAGCAATGCCGGCACCGCCGCTTCCATGACATAGGCGCCGCCGATCCACGCCCGGATGAACGGCTCGATCACGGCGTACAGCACGATGGCCGCGCACGAATAGAGCCAGAAATTCATGAGCTGCATGCCGCGGAAAACGGCGTAGATCCGCTCCCTGCTCTCCTGCGCGACCAGGTTGCCGACGCTGTGGTACAGATTGTTCGAGATCTGATAGATGAAATTCCGGCTGATGTCGATCAGCATTTTGTAGTTCGAATACAATCCGACGGCGATGACGCTGACGAACGACGAGATCACGAGGCTCTCCGCGCCGAAGATGAAGTACGACCCGACATTTTGCAGCAAAATGGCCTTCACGTTCTTCTTCAGCTCGCGCTTCGTCTCCGGATCAATCGGCGCCGCTTCCTTCGAGCGCAGGTACGGGTACATCCGCCCCGCCGCAACCGCCACGCCGATCGTCGCCGCGAGCGTGATGCCGCACTCGGTGAGCAGGTACAGCATGTAGCTGCCCGTTTCAATCAGCACCAGAATTTTCAGCAGCGTCGCCGCCGCCGTCGCGCCGGTGAACGACAGCGTTACGATGTAGTTCTTCTGATTGACGTTCAGGAACGAATGCCGGTGAATGAAAAAATAGGGCAGCGCCGTGTTGAGCACGAACAGCACATAGATGAGCTCGAGGTGCTCCACCCCGGTATCCCGCACCACAACCGGCAGCAGCGGCAGCACGAGCAGGCCGAGCGCCAGCACGACGAGCGCGATGGCGGCGTAAGCTCTCCGGTACAGCCGCATGAGGCCGAGGATGCGCGGGCGGTCGTCCTGCGCGACCGGCTTGTAGAGCTGGTACGTGATGCTGGCGCCGATGCCGGCCTCGGCAAGCGAGATCATCGCGAGCATGCTCGTGAACAGCGCGTTGACGCCGAGGTATTCGACGCCCAGGCTGTGGATGAAAACGGTGCGGGACAGGAAGCTGAGCGCGGTGATGACGAGCTGGTTGCCGAGCCCGGCGGCGATGTTGAAGAAGGCGTACCGGGTCCTCATGCCCGCCGCCCCTGTTCCGGTTCTTGCGCGGCAGCCGCCGCGCGGAGGGCGAAGCCCTGCGCGAACGGCAGCACGTCGAACCGCTGCGCGTACACGCCGATGTCGCGCGTGTCGCCCTGCGCGAAGTCGATCGCGCCGCTGCGCCTTGTCACGCCGCGCAGGTACGCGAGCGCCCGCCGGGCCCGCTCGCGCGCGTCTCCCGGCGCGCCGGAGGCGGCTGCCGCCCGCAGCAGGAACCACGCCAGCGCCGCGGTGACGGATGAGTCGGCCCGCGTCTCGGGCCGGGTCACCGTCCACCGCCAGCTGCCGTCGGGCTGCTGGAACCGGGCGGCCGCCTGCGCGAGCCGCGCGACGCGCGCCTCCAGCTCCGCCTTGCGCCGGTCGGACGCCGGCAGCAGCCGCCACACGTCGGCGAGGCCGATCGCGTACCAGGCGAGCCCGCGGCCCCAGCCGCACAGGCCGAGCGGCCGGCCGTCCCCGGCGGCGTACGCGTGGTACGGCAGATGCAGATCGGGATGCATCCCGTGCCGGTCGTACGCGTCAATCTGCCGGACCGCGAGGTCGACGCAGTCTTCCCGGCCGTACGTCAGGCCGTATGCGGCAAGGAACGGGCAGACGAGCCCGATCGTGTCGACGTAGCGGTAGCCGCCGACCGCCCCCTGGCGGTATTGGACCAGCCCGTCGCCGCCGACGTGCCGCAGCACGAGCTCCGCCGTCTGCTCGAACGCCCGCCTATAGCGGTCCGGCTCCAAGCCGGACGCCATTGCCGCCCAGGCGAGCATGGCCGCGTCGACCTGCTCCGGCCGCATCCGCCATCCGCCGTCTTCGCCGAACTTGCGGTCAAGGAAGCGGCCGAGCACGGCCCGCATGCGGGAGCTGAACCGCGCGGCCGGTACGTCAACACCCGATGCCGCCGTCCCGAAACCCGCCAGCTCGGTCAGCCCGAGCACCAGCGCCGCTTCCTGCCAATGCTGGATCGCCGCGCGGCGGTATTCCCCGCGCAGCATGTCGAGCCAGAGCAGGCGCGTCTGGTCGGTCAGGCGAACCGTCGGCGTCCGGAGCAGCCACTTCATCGCGCGCTCCGCCGCCGCATCCCGCCACGCCGCCTCGTCCGGGAACCGGCCGATGCCGATCCGCTGCACCCACGCGGACGCCGCCGGCGTCAGATCGACCGCCGCCGAGGCCAGCGCGGCCAGCGCGATCGCCGAAGATGTTCCGAAGAGTATCGCATTCATCGTCCGCCGCTTCCCTCCGCCAGTACCGCCGTTCGGGAACCTGCACCGGATGAACCTGCCGAACCCGCGGCTCCGACCGGTTCGCCGGACGCCGATGCTTCCGCCGGCACCGCAAGCCTGTCCGCTCCCGCCAACTCGCCGGTGCCGGTCAGTTCGTCGAACTTGCGCACTTCGTCTTCCGTGCCGAGCGGTTCAAGCGCCAGATTCCGCCTGAGCCGCTCCGTCAGCGCCGGATCGTCCATCAGCCGCGCGATTCCCTCGGCGATCGCCCCCGGCTCCATCGCCGCGATCAGCCCGTTCTCCCCGTGCACGATCTGGCCCCCCGCCGCCCGGTAGTCGGTGACGAGGATCGGCAGGCCGAGCATTTTCGCTTCATCGACCGCAAT
>NZ_QEWA01000036.1:0-131434 GCF_003390775.1 Thermobacillus sp.
TCTTCTACAATCGCAAACGCGTTCATTCTGCAATTGGGTATCTTACACCCGTTGAATACGAACAAATGTACGATCAAGCTGCGTAATTTTCTCGATTCTGGCTGTCCAATCTATTGACAGAGGTCCAACCCGACGGGGCGGATCGCAGCGCTCAAAGCGAAAACGTCCCCCTACCCCAAAGCCGTCAAAGACGCGATCACCGGCTATTTCCGGTTTGAAGCCTCGTTCTCGCTGCTGCTGGCGGAGAAAACGGTGGACAAAGACGACATTTGCTATGTTGCGGGGCATGTCTTTCGTTCGATTTCCGCTCTTTCGCCCTGAATGAATCCTACTGCATCCATGAGAAGAAGGCGGTGCGCATGATCGAGGGATTTCGCGTCAAGCCCCGTCATTACAAGCAGCGGATCGATACGATCATCGCGCTGCTCGGCACGGATCAGAAAAGTTCCGCCATCGCCGTCGAGATGCTGCGGGAGCTGGTTGCAGAGACGGAAGAGCTTGCGGATGGAATAAACCGGCGAACTTGAAAGATGAGTCGGTCATATAAGGTATAAGGCTTCATCTTGCTCGCGACTGTAGTTAGTGATTCATTATTGAAATGAGGGAGCGAAGTGAATAAGCAATCAGACAAATGGAATTTGGCTTTCAGAGCAAGTAATGTTTTGATCGGTGCATTATTGGGATTAGCCTTGATTTACGTAATCCAAAATGAGGTGAATTGGAGTGTTTTGCTGGGGGCATTGACTGCCGCGCTTATTTTGGCTGGGATCAATGTGATCAAAGTTCGCATGACCCGCGGTGCCTTCCCCAATTCCAATGAAGGAACGGATAAGCATGTGTTGAAGTTTTGCTTCATATCATCGCATATTTTGCTGGGGGTGCTTTTTATTGCGCTCAGCATCCTTAACTTTTTGGGGGTAGAGGAGGTCTCTATCAGTATTCTGTGGTGTGTGATGATCGGCTATGTGTTGATTAATGGCATCGTTATCATTGTGATAAGCCGCAAGTGAGATGTCGAATGATGATTCTCGATAACTCGGGAATTTCTTTTTTTCTACTTTTATCTTGGGATTGCGCATTGAAGAACCGGACTGACGGCGAGCCGATCTCGAACACATGATCAGCGAGCAACTCGGATCACATACTCAGCGTCTAACTATAGGAAAAAGCTGAAAGGAGTGAAAATTTTGAAAAACCGCTCGTCCTGACCCCCACCGAGTTCGCCATCCTCCGCATCCTGCTGGAACGGAAAGGCAGCGTGGTGAGCGCCGAGGAACTGTTCCATGCAATCTGGAAGGACGAGTATTACAGCAAAAGCAACAACACGATCACCGTCCACATCCGCCATCTGCGCGAAAAAATGGGGGATACGGCGGACAACCCGAAATATATCAAGACCGTATGGGGGGTCGGCTACAAAATTGAATAATCCCCCCAGGGGAGACTCCTCTATGAGCAACAAAGCAGTTGGTTAGATTTGTATGCCGGTGGGCGAGAAACAAGTCCGCTTGTCTTTTTATGTGACCAAATGGTCACTTATAATATCTTTATCATAGGTTTCCGAAAAGCAACATGTCAAGAGGGGGCACAGGCCTGCGCCTGCACCGGAAGGTCCCCGGACTTGCGCGCGTCCGCGATCGGGGACCGCCCCCGTCCCTCCGCAACGCTCCGACAATCGACGTAAGCGAAATGGCACCCGGATCTCTTTCCTGTTGTTCCGGAATCCGGTATAATACTTCACATCCATGATATAAACTGAATTGATATTCGTATTCATGAATATGAGGTGTGTTTATAATATGGTCGACAATTTCGAGGGGTACCGCGCCTTTCTCGCCGTGGCGCAAACCGGCAGCTTCTCGAAGGCGGCCGAGAAGCTGAGCGTCACGCAGCCGGCGGTCAGCCATGCCGTCCGGCGGCTGGAAGAACGTCTCGGCGGGCCGCTTTTCTACCGAACGCCGGCGGGGGTTCGGCTGACGTCCGAGGGGGAAGTGCTGCACAAGTTCGTCTCCCAGGCCTTCCATTTTCTTGAGAACGGGGAGAAGAAAATTGCGGAAATGCGCGAGCTCATCGCGGGGGAAGTGAAGATCGGCGCGGGGGATACGCTGTGCCGGCATTACCTGCTGCCGCATCTCGAGTCGTTCCACCGGGAGCATCCGGCGGTGAAAATCCAGGTGACGAACCGGACGACCCGGGAGACGATCGCGCTGCTGAAGGAAGGGCGGATCGACTTCGGCATCGTCAACCTTCCCGTCAAGGACAGCCAGCTCGTCATCCGCGAGAGCATTCCGCTGCACGACTGCTTTGTGGCCGGCGAGGCGTTCAGGGAGCTCGCGGAGCGGACCGTCTCATGGGAGGAGCTTGTCCGCCATCCGCTCATTCTGCTGGAGCAGGGAAGCAATATCCGCGGGTACATCGACCGGTTCGACAGGAAGCAAGGTGTCGCAATCCAGCCGGAATTCGAGCTCGGCAGCATCGACCTGCTCGTCCAGTTCGCCCGCATCGGGCTCGGCGTCGCCTGCGTCATCCGCGAGTTCGTCGCCGAGGAGCTGAACAAGGGGGCGTTGTACGAAGTCCGGGTGGATGTGCCGCTGCCGCCGCGCCGGGTCGGCCTCGTCACGCTGCGGGATGTGCCGCTTTCCCTGGCGGCCGGCCGGTTTCTCGAACGGCTGCCGTGACGGACGGGATCACGCCAGCGTCTTGGTCATGATGAGGTCCGTCTGCTCATCGTCGCCCATGACGAAGGGGTGGCTTCCCGTCTGCACAAGCCCCATCTTCTTATAGAAGGCAAGGGCGTTGTCGTTGTGCTCCCATACGCCCAGCCAAACTTTCTTTTTCCGCAGCTCTCTGGCAAGATTCACGGCATGATGGAACAGGATTTTGCCGAGTCCGTGTTTCTGGAACGGCTTCTTCACATACAGGCGCTCAATCTCCAGCGACTCGCCGCCCATCGGTTCCGTCTGGGCGTCATCGACGTTGATTTTCAAATAGGCGGCCGCTTCACCGTTCACATGAAGGAGGAAGAATTGCGACGAAGGGTTGGCCAATTCGTTCTCCAGCTGCTTGCGGTCGAACGCTTTTTCCAGATAGGCGTTCATGTTTTCCGGTGAAGTCGTGCCCTGGAATGTTTCGAAATACGTCTGCCGGCCGAGTTCCTGAATTTCGCGCACATCATCGGACGAGCATTTTTTGATGGATATTTGCATGTTATCGGGTCTCCCTTGCGCATAAACTTGTCCCATGTTTTATTTTACTTCATTTTTGCGAGGAGTGAGGATTCCATGAAATCGATCGCCGTATTCTGCGGCTCCAGCGAAGGGGCGTCTTCGGATTACAGGGAAGGCGCGATCAGGCTGGGGCATGAGCTGGCAAGACGCCGGATCACCCTGATCTATGGCGGAGCCAACGTCGGTCTGATGGGAGCGGTTGCGGATGCCGTGCTGGAACGGGGCGGCAAAGTGATCGGGGTGCTTCCTTATTTTTTGCGGGACCGGGAGATCGCCCATCACGGTCTGACCGAGCTCATCATGGTGGATTCCATGCACGAACGGAAAGCGAAGATGGCCGAGCTGGCGGACGGATTCATCGCGCTTCCCGGCGGTCCGGGCACGCTTGAGGAATATTTCGAAGTTTTCACCTGGGGGCAGCTCGGTCTGCATCGAAAGCCGTGCGGCCTGTTCAACATCCGTCATTATTTCGATCCGCTGCTCGCCATGTTTGACACGATGGAGCGCGAGCGGTTCATGAAGCCCGAATATCGCGCGATGGTCATCACGGACGAAACGCCCGAAGGGATTCTGGATCAGTTCGCGAACTATGAAGCGCCCGCGGCCAAAACGTATCATCACGGGCAACGCGTCATGTGATCGGGAAATGTGGATTGAAATATATTCCATTTTGTGCGAAACTGTATGTAGCTGAAAATCAGAGAAGGTGTGAGCGGATACCGGAAGCCGAAAGCTTCTGCTTCATGAACAGCAGGAGCACCGTAATCGCCGCGCCTGCGTACAAATATAACGATGTATTGAAGGAGATGGATGCATGATGCATGACCTCGCATCCCGGGTTGGCGTGGTGGTGTCGGTCAGCCGGAGCGCAGCCCATACCTTCAGCAAGCCGGTGGTGGAGTCGATCACGCTGCTGGCCGGTTTGGGGGTGGAAGGCGATGCGCATATGGGGGCGACGGTCAAGCATCGCTCGCGGGTAGCGCAAAATCCGAACCAGCCGAACCTGCGCCAGGTGCACCTCATCCACGCGAAGCTGTTCGACGAAGTGCGCGAAGACGGCTATCACGTCGAACCCGGGCAGCTCGGCGAGAACATCACGACCCGGGGGATTGATCTGCTTCGCCTGCCGGCGGGAACACGGCTGCACATCGGCGAACAAGCGGTCGTCGAGATCACGGGACTTCGCAACCCGTGCGCCCAGATCGACGATTTCCGGAAAGGGTTGCTCAGCCGGGTGTTGGTCCGGGATGAGAACGGCAGCCTCATCCGCAAAGCCGGTGTCATGTCCATCGTGCTGAACGGGGGAGAGGTGCGGGCAGGGGACCGGATTCGCGTGGAACTTCCGCCGCCGCCTTTTCGTCCGTTGGAGCGGGTATGAGGCGTCTGCTGAATCGTCAGAAAATTGGGTATTCAATATTTGGCTGTGAAGTGGTATAGTGTGGGTAAGAAGATTGTGAAATTTTTTTGACGGATGATATGTGAATTATTTCACAATCAGATGATGACAAGAATGGAGTGATCCCGAATGGCAGAGCCGAAGAAGATCGTGGTGCTGGGAGCCGGTTACGCGGGCATCCCGGCCGTCCTCACCCTGCAGAAAAGCCTGCGGGACGGCGAAGCGGACATCACCCTCATCAACAGATGTCGGGTTTCTTCTGAAATGGAGGTAATGTTTGATTATAGGCGAATAAGGCGTGGTCATGGAAAAAGCGGTCGGTGTAAAGTGAAATGGGAAGGCGGGCGCGGTTGAGCGACGGCTGTTCCTGCATGGCCGAACCGGTTCGGAAAGATCGGGAACCGGTCGATGGCCGGGCCGTCGGCGAAGCCGTCAAGAAACAAAGATAGAGGGAAAGGAAGTGACCGCCGTGAGAGCCGACCGCTACAAGCATTTGTTTACGAAGGAACTGTTGATGGGGCCGAACGCGGTCCGTCTGTTGGAAGAAATGCTGGAGAATCACCCGATCAGGGGAGGCCGCGTGCTGGATCTCGGATGCGGGACGGGGCTGACCTCGCTGTTCCTGGCGCGGGAGACGGGGGCGGAGCAGATCTTCGCGGTCGATCTGTGGATTCCCGCGACGGAGAACTGGAAGCGGATCCGGGAATGGGACGAGGAGCGGAAAATCATTCCGCTGCACGCCGACGCCCATGATCTGCCGTTCCCCGACGATTTCTTCGATGTGATCGTCAGCGTGGATTCCTATCATTACTACGGATGCCAAGAGCGGTTTTTCGCGGAGAAGATGCTGCCGCTCATCCGGCCGGGCGGACGGGCGCTGCTTCTCGTTCCCGGCCTGAAGCGGGAGTTTGAGGGCGACGCGCCCGAGCTGCTCGTCGAGTGGTTGGGAGATGACATCTCGACCTTCCATGACGGCAACTGGTGGCGGAACCATATCGCGCAGGGCTGCGAAGACCGGATCGAAATCGAGGTATACGAGACCCGGCAATTCGAACAGCCGTGGCAGGACTGGTTCGACTGCGGGCACGAGTACGGGCTGGACGATCAGAAGTTCTTCAGCCGGGGCGTGGACCAATTCCTCAGCTTCATCGCGATCGCGGTGCGGGTGAAGGAAGGCGGACTTTCGGCGCCTTGTTCGGCCATATCGACATAACTGCAGGGGCTGATGTTCAAGTCAGCCCCTTGGCGTTATTACCTGAACTCTTTCTTTCGATGAATGCGAACGGAAACGAAGTAGGAGATGATGAACAGCACGATGGCCGTACAGGTTGACACGGTGCCGACCAGCGGATGACGGATCTGCATGCCTTCCGTGAACGGCGCCAGAATCGCGGCGAGCAGCAGCATGATCCCCACCGCGGCAAACCCGGAAAAGAACACGATCATCTCGTTTTTCTCCGTACCGATCTTCAGCATGACGGGATACATGAGGGCCGTCGAGGTGATCGCCAGGGTCAGTCCGAATCCGTAACTGTATGTGACCATCACGGGATCAATCGACATGCCCAGAGCGCTACATACCGCAAGGGTAAGCAGACTCGTCAAGATCCCCATGAGAATGAGGAGGACGAAAGTGACATACTTGGCCCTGACAATGGTGTGGCGGCGGACCGGCAGCGTCAGTTCAAATTTGCTCCATTTGGACGTTTCATCGACCCGCAGCGAGGTGCCCGTATTGACGACAAAAATGAAAATTTGCACGGCCAATATCATCGAGAGCAGCATGTCTTCCCGGAAGACGATCGGCACGAGGGCCATCACCGCCGCGATGATGAAGGACAGTTGGATGTTGCTTGCCATGGAGTAAATGTTGTTTCGGACAAGTCCCCGCATCTATTGATCCCCCTTGACCAGCAAGACCATGATTTCGTCAATGGTGGCGTTATCGACGGTGATGTCCCGGTGTTGACCGGAGAACCTTTGTTTATCCGGGACCAAGACGTCGATCTGCAATCCTCTCTTCCGGGCTGCAAGATATTCCGATTTGTCGAGAGCTTGAAACTGCTCCGACCTGCAGCGGGCAATGCCGTATTGGTATAACAGCGCATCCTTCTCTTCCGTCAGCATGATTTTGCCGTTGTGAATAAAGGTGATGTAATCCGCGACTTTCTCCAAATCACTCGTAATATGCGAGGACATGAGAATCGAATGCTCTTCATTTTCCACGAACTCCAGGAACAGATCCAGCATCTCTTCCCTGACGACAGGATCAAGTCCGGAAGTGGGCTCATCCAATATCAACAGCCTGGCGCCATGGGAAAAAGCCGCCGCCGTGGCCAGCTTCATCGTCATGCCCCGGGACAGATCTTTGATCCGGACATCGGCCGGCACCTTCAGCCTGTCGATCAGTTGCCGGAAGAGGTCGCTGTCCCAATGATGATAAATATCTTTGAACACCGATGCCAGCCTGTTGGCCGTGAGCGTCTCGGGAAAATTGATGGCATCAAACACAACGCCGATATGGTTCCGGATGTCCGTTCGGGCCTCCGTCATTTCCTCGCCGAAAATTTTGATCACGCCGCTGTCCGGTTTGAGCGTATTGAGGATGCAGTTGATCGTGGTCGTTTTCCCTGCGCCGTTTTCCCCGACAAATCCCATGATGCTTCCTTGCGGAACGGCAAACGATACATTGTCCAGGCTGAACATTGCTCCGGGATAACGCTTCGACAAATTGCTGACTTCCAAACTGTAGATCACTGGCCGTCCTCCTTGTAGCACATCTCCAACAATCGGATCAGTTCTTCCAAAGTGGTTCCGCTCATGCGCGCGGCTTCCACAGCCAACCGCAAATGCTCTTCCATTCTTCTCTGGTGTTCTTCCTGAATGACGTCGCGATGATGCGCGGATATAAAGCTTCCCCGGCCCACGGTCGTTTCGATAAACCCTTCACGCTGCAATTCTTCATAGGCCTTCTGCACGGTAATGACGCTGACATGGATCATTTTGGCGAGAGCACGCATGGACGGGATGGGATCGCCCGGCTGCAGTTTTCTGCTCATGACCATCGCTTTGATCTGACTCGAGATTTGCTCATAGATGGGCTTGCTCGAATTGCTGCTGATAATGATCTCCAATAACGTTCACTTCCCGGAAAGTGTACATATTGTACAAGTACATTATATAACGGATAAGCACAGTGTCAATGGCGGGGCCGATAGACCGCCCGGTTTGCGGGGAACATACAGAACCGATTCGCCGGGCACCAACCATCGATGAAACGTCGAAGGAACCCGCACGGCAGTCAGCCGTTCGGGTTCCTTCTTCATGAACATGGCCGGAGGGCCAGCGCCCTCGCGGCCAGATATGCGGGGAGGATGCCGGCAGCATCCTCCTTTGTCGGCCCAGGCATGGCGCAGCCGGATCGGACCGGCCATCGCCGCGTTATTTCACCGACCCGAGCATCCCCGCCACGAAATGCTTCTGCATCAGGAAGAACACCAGCGCCGTCGGCAGCGTGGCGATCACGATGGCGGTCATGATCATGCCGTAATCCGGCGAATAGCTGGATCCGAGATTCGAGATGAGCAGCGGGATCGTCTTCTTGGCGTCCGACTGCAGGACGACGAGCGGCCACATATAGTTGTTCCAGCTCGACATGAACGTGATGATCGCCGCCGCCGCGTAGGTCGTCCGCATCGTCGGCACGTAGATGCGCAGGAAGATGCCGAGCTCGCCGAGCCCGTCGATGCGCCCGGCTTCGATCATCTCCCGCTCGAACATCTTCGTGTTCTGCCGGAAGAAGAAGATCAGGAACGCCGTCGCCATCGTCGGCAGGATGACCGCCGCCTTCGTGTCGATGCCGATCACCGGCATCTTCCCGGAGAGCCAGGCGAACATCCGGTAGAGCGGCACCATCAGGGCGGCGAACGGAATCATCATGGACAGCAGCAGGATGTTGAACACGGCGTCCTTCGCCCGGCTCCTGTAAATCTCAAACCCGTAGCCCGCCAGCGAGCCGATAAGGAGCGCCAGCCCGGTCGTGATCAGCGCAATGACCAGCGAGTTCGCGAGCGCCCGGACGAGATCGATCTGCTCCACCAGATTCGACAGGTTCACGAACAGGTGGGTGCCGGGCATCAGACGGCCCTTCGTCACTTCCACGGAAGGATTCGTCGAGCTGACCACCATCCAGAGGAACGGAAAAATCGAGACAAACGCGGTCACGCCCAGGAAAAGGTACATGAACACCCGCCTTGCGATCATCGCCGATCACCTGCCACTTTGAATTGCATGTACGAGAAGATGACGATCAGCACGACGATCGCATAGGAGACGGTCGCCGCATATCCGAAATCCGGCGTGTACTTGAACGACAGGTTGTAAATGTATTGGGAAATCGACATCGTCGCGTTGCCCGGTCCGCCCTTCGTAATGTTCATGACTTCGTCGAACAGCTGGAGCGTGCCGATCGTCGACATGATTGACGTGAACAGGATGATCGGCTTGAGGAGCGGAATCGTGATCTTCGTGAACTTTCCGAATGCCGAAGCGCCGTCGATCGTCGCCGCTTCGTAGATCGACCGGTCGATATTTTGCAGCGCGGACAGATAGAAAATCATGTTGTAGCCGGTCCACCGCCACGTAATCGCCAGAATGATCGTCACCTTCGCCCAGAACGGGTCCGTGATCCAGCCGATGGGCCGGTCGATGATCGACAGTCTGAGCAGCAGCAGATTGACCAGGCCGTCGTTCGCGAACAGATATTTGAAGATGACCGAGTAGGCGACCAGGGACGTGACGCACGGGAGAAAAATGGCCGTGCGGAACAGCCCCTTGAGCCGCAGCTTGTCGCTGTTCAGCATCACCGACAGCAGCAGCGCGAGGATGATCATGATCGGCACTTGCACGATCAGATAGATGAACGTGTTGGTCACCGCCGTGATGAAGTTCGAGTCGGTGAACAGGCGCTTGTAGTTCTCGAATCCGACGTATTGCAGGTTCGTTCCGACCCCGGATTTCAGGGACAGATTGAACGCCTGGATCATCGGATAGAAATAGAACAGGCAGATCAGCACCACCGCCGCGATGACGAAACACCAGCCCGTAACCCGGGTCCGCATCCGAATAGACACCGTTATGCAAACTCCTTTCCCGGCCGAGACGGAAACGCCCTGGATGCTGCCATCCAAGGCGATTCCGCTTGCGCGTTCTGATGATTGATCGTTAACGGACTTGCGCTTCCGCCTGTTTCTGCGCGTCATTCAGCGCGTCGTCAAGCGGCTTGCCGTTCAGGTAGTTCTGCATTTCCACGACCAGGATGTCCTCGATCACATAGGTGTGGGCGCCGAAGTTGACCCGCGGAATGTCTTCCGTCCACTTCGCGAAGTCGGCGATCGTCTTCTGCCCGTTGTAGAACGGATCGGGCGCGCTGTACGCTTCGCCGGTGGATGCGGGGATGTAGGTGCCGATCGCCCCGATCTCCGTCACCAGCTCCTGATAAAACTCCACGTCCGAACCGAACGTCTTCGCGAGGAAGTCCGCCGCGGCTTCTTTGCCCGGCACGTTCAGCACGTACCAGGAGCTGCCGCCCAGGTTGGAGGCGTTCACGCTGCCCGGCTGGCCGGCCAGCCGCGGGATCGGGACGACCGCCCATTTGCCCGCCTGGGAGCTCTCCGCCTTGATCGAGGCGTTGATCCAGTTGCCGGTCGGCACCGACGCGACGTCCCCGCTGTTGAAGGCGGCCACGAACTGGCTCCAGTCGGCGTTCGGTTTGACAATATCGGCTTCCATCATTTCCTTGTACAGCTGGAAGGCTTCTTTCAGCGCTTCGTTGCCGGCCAGGAACGGTTTCTCGCCGCTTTCGTCCAGATACCACTTGCCCGCGGTCTGGATCATGACGCGGATGATGCCGAGATCGTTCGGGTCGAGCGACAGCATGTCCTTGCCCGTCGCTTCCTTCACGTTCTTCCCGATCTCGATGAACTCGTTCCAGGTCAGCGCCTGCAGGTCATCCGGCGAGTACCCGGCTTCCGCCAGATAGTCCGTGCGGACGAACAGTCCGGTGACGCCGGAGTCGAAGGGCAGGCCGTAGTTGCGTCCGTCCACGCTCGTCGGTCCGATCTTGTACTCGGCGAAGTCGGCCGCGTTGAACGTATCCGTCAGCTCGTAGAACATGTCCGGAAACGCCTTCAGGAAGCTTTGCGCCCGGTAGTCCTCGATCAGAACGATGTTCGGCAGGCCCGTCGTCGTGCCCGAGCCGAGGCCGGTGTTCAGCTTCTGGATGATGTCCGCCTGCGCGTTCTCGACGATGTTGATCTTCACGTCGGGATTGATCTTGCTGTAGCGCTCCTTCGCGATGTTGAGCGCCTTGATGTTGAAGTTCGGGTCCCACGCCCAAATGGTGATTTCCGCCGCTTCTTTTCCGCCCGATGCGCTTCCGCCGTTGTCACCGCCGCCGTTTCCGCCGCCGGAAGACGAGTCTTGCTTGTTCCCGCCGCCCGACGAGCACGCCGAAAGCAGCAGCATGACCGCCAGCACAACCGTCAGCCATTTCTTCATCCGCGAATCCCCCTGTCTGCAAATGTTGTAAGCGCTTCCGCTTCGCAATTAAAATCATAGCACGGTGTCGGCCGCTGTCGTTAGAACGATCTTTGCCAATGGTTGTGCTTTATTTGGGTGTTGCGCAGCGCCGGGCATGGCCTTAAATCAGGACGATTTTTGGATGCTTGGAATATTTTTGGCCGTCCGGTACGGCAGCTCGATCCGCACCGTCGTCCCTTCGCCGGCGCGGCTTTGGATCTGCACGCCGTAAGGCTCGCCGTAGAGCAGGGTCAGCCGCTCGTGCACGTTGCGCATGCCGATGCCCGTGAACAGGTGGCCCCTGGATCTGCTTTTCGATTCCGGCCAGCCTCCGTCAAGCTCCATGCCGTCCCCGTTGTCGACGATCTCGCACACGAGCGTATTCCCCTTGCGCGACACCGTCACGTACACCGATCCTTCCGCCTTGCGGTTGAACGCGTGGAAGAACGCGTTCTCGACGAACGGCTGGATCATCAGCTTCGGCACGAGCGCGTCCCGGCAATCCGGGGCAACGAAGTCATGCAGCTTGATCCGGTCCCCGTTGCGGGCTTCCATGATGAGGGCGTAATGCCGCAGAAGCTCGATGTCCCGCTCGACGGTGATCGTCTCGCTCACGTCGCCGATCGCGTTCTGCAGCAGGGCGATCAGGGCGTTGATCGTCTCCGACGCCTTCTCCCGGCTTCCCTGCTTCACCATGATCTTGATGGAGGCCAGCGTATTGTACAGGAAATGCGGATTGATCTGCCGCTGCAGCGCCGCGAGCTCCGCGTTCCGCTTCTTCCGCTGGGCCTGGTCCAGCTCCGCGAGGTACTCCTTGAGCTCGTCCAGCATGAAGTTGAACGCCCGCGCCAGCTGGCGCGTCTCGTAGCTGCCCGTCTCCGAGACGTAATGCCCGAATTCGTATTTCGAAATGTTCGAGATCTGCTTCACCAGCCGCGTCAGCGAGCGGGTCAGCCGCCGGGAGATCATGTACACGATGATCAGCGCGCCGGCCACGATGCCGATGACGATCAGGGTGATCGTGCGCGTATCGACGAGCGTGTTCAGGATGGACTGCTTGTCGATGAGATTGACCATGTACAGATCATAGAAGGGCAGATACTCGGCCAGCACGATCTGGTTCCGGTCGAAAAGGTGCATGCTCGCGTAATCCCGGCCGTGCCCGTGCATGTCCTCCGCGATGCCCAGCAGCTCCGGCACCTGCCGTCCGATCAGCTCCCCGCGGTTGCTGGACAGAATCGTGCCGGACCGGTCGAGGATCACCATGTCGTTGCCTTCGCTGGTATAGCTGGAATAGAGCTGCTTGAACTCGCTTTCCCGCATGGCGAAGAACAGGGTTCCGTACACGAACCCCGTCGAGCGTTCCATCATGGCTTTCGCGGCGATGATGACCGGCTCCGCTCCATCCGCCTCCCGAAAATCGGCCAGATACAGGAGCCGCTTCGGATCTTCATGCGCCGCGAGCGTGACCGGATGGCGGTCGATGTCCGCTTCGGCGATCGGCCAGATCAGCCGGTTCGTCATGTACGTGCGGCCGTTGATGCCCTTGACGATGATCGCCGTCTCGTACGTTTCGATGGCCGTCGCGATCTGGTCCATCTGCTTGCGCATATTGTAGTAAGACTTCGCCATCGTCAGCGAGTCGCCGTCCGATTCGGTCAGATACTGCTTGACCGAACCGCTCTGCAGCATGTTGTTGGAGGCGGTCACGATGGCGGTGTTGAGGGACTGGAAGCCGGAGTTGATCTGGCTGAGCACCTTGGAGTTGATGATGCTGAACGTGTCGATGAACAGCCGCTCGGACAGCCGGATCGTCGACCAGGTGACGAGCACGGATACGGCGGCGATGCTGATGACGGTAACGAGAAAAAGTTTGATGAAGAGGCCGTTGATCTGGAAACGGTTGAGCCATTTTCGCATGACTTACTCCCTGGCGGTTCCGGCCGTCATCCTGCGGTACTCGCTCGGGGAGCGGCCGGTGAATTTCTTGAACACCTTGCAGAAATAGCTGTGATCCGGGAAGCCCACCTTCGCGCCGATCTCCGCAATGGAGCCGGACCCGGTGCGGAGCATCTCTGCCGCCTTATGGATCCGGATCTTGTTGACATATTCGACGAATCCTTCGCCGCTGTGGGCGGAGAACCAGCTGGACAGGTACGACGGGTTGAAGTGAAAATGTTTCGCGACTTCCTTCAGGCTGAGCGGTTCCGCATAGTTCTGTTCGATGTAGTCCAGCAGCTTCTTCATGTTGTCCCGCGCGGCGTTCCGGGCGGAATCCGCCAGCCGCCTTTCCGCTTCTGCCGTGAACGCGTGGAGGATGCCGATCGCCTCTTCCGCGTTCCGCGCCTGCTGAATGGCGTCGAAATAGCGGAATTTCTCCTTGTCCAGCCCTTGCGCGTCGAAGCCTATGTTCTCCGTCAGGACGGTGATCGTGAAGATCATGTTGTTCAGGAAAGACTTGAATTCCTCGACATCCATGCCGCCGGCGGCGCGCAGCTTCTCCACATGCCGGCGCAGCCCGCCGAACGCCTCGCCGAACTGCATCAGCTTGAACGCTTCCGTGAACTGGTTGAGGTTGAACGCTTCCACCGTCAGCGGCGGATCCGCATCTTCCGCGAACGTCAGCCAGCGGGCGTCGGGACGGTAGAAGGCCCGGCGCGCCAGCGGATGAATCTGCTCCCGCAGCACGTCCCCCGTCCGCATGAAGTCCTCATAGGGCCGGCTGATGAGCAGCGTTCCGGCTTGGCCGAATGCGTCCGCCCACTGCGCGGCGAGACCGTCCAGCGGCGCTTGCGTTTGCAGGTCCGCGTTCCCGTTCAGCAGAAAGCCCGTCAGACCGCGGCCGGCCGGGAACGGCAGGCAGACGGCGCCGGGAAACCGCTTTCCAACCATCGATTGGAGCGCGGCGGCTGCTGCTTCGGAGATGTCCTTCGCGGTCACGGCCAGCAAGCGGAAGACGGGATGCGGGAACGACGCGCGGATGTCGGCGCGGTCCGCTTCGCCGCCGAGTTCGAATCCGGCCGTGATTTTCTCCAGCAGCCGCTCCGCGGCGGCGGCGGGCGCCTTCGCCCCCCGGACGGCGTTCGGTCCCGCCTCCGTCCGGCCGACCGCCCTGTTCAGCACGTTCAGCAGCTCCTTCGGCTCCAGCCTCGGCTTCAACATATAGTCCGCAACCCCGCTCTGGAACGTGTTGCGAACATATTCGAACTCGCCGAAACTGCTGAGCACGACCACTTCGATCTCCGGGTAGCGCGTCTTGATGACCTTCGTGAGCTCTTTGCCGTCCATCACCGGCATGACGATATCCGTGATGACGATGTCGGGCCTGCATGTCTCGATCATCTCGAGCGCTTCCTGGCCGTTCGCCGCCTCGCCGACGATGGTGAACCCCTCTTGTTCCCAGTTCATGTAGTGCTTGATGCCTTGCCGGATCAGAATTTCATCGTCTACGATCAGGATTTTGCACAGGTGCCCTTCGATTGTAAACGCCTCCATTCTGAGCGTGCGTGCTTTTCTTCTAACCATAGCAAAAGGCCCCTCCGGCCAGCAATAGACAGGCTGCGGCAGACCGCCCGGACGGGGTGGACAAATGGTGCGCCGGCCATCAAGCTGAAAATTGATTTCGGGGAACTGGGGATCAAGCAATCTTCCGCCCAGATCACGCGCAGATATGCGCCGGAGCAGCTCGTCGGACGCCAGGTCGCGGCGGTCGTCAACTTCCCGCCGAGACGCATCGCGGGCTGCAGCTCCGAGGTGCTCGTCCTCGGCGGCATTCCGGAAGAAGGGGATGTCGTGCTGCTGCGGCCGGATGAACCGGTTCCGAACGGCACGCCGATCGCGTAGGCGGTCAGAGGCCGATGGATTTCAGGAATTCCGCGATCCATCTCCGGGTCTCGTCGAGCGGGCGGTTTCCGTGCCGGCCATGGCGGAAAAACCCGTGCTCCATTCCTTCGTAAGCGATCCAGGTGATGTCGTTGCCCGCCGCAGCCATCCGCTTGACGAAGTCCCGGTTTTGCTCGAAAAGAGGGACCGCGGTACCGATCATCCAGAGCGTGGGCGGGAGGCATTTTTTCACGTTGTGGTACGGAGAGATGTTCCGCGCCTCAGGCAGCAGGCCGGGGTAGAGGCGCTCTGTGATGTCCACGGCGTCCATCCCGGCGGCGAAAATGACCAGCGCGTCCGGGACGGGGGAGATGGCCGGATCGTCTCCTTCGTCGTTCAGATGGTCGAACATGATGGCGGACACGGCGGTGTATCCGCCGGACGATGAAGCGCACACGACGATTTTTTGCGGGTCGATGCCCCATTCGGATGCGTGCCCGCGCAGCCGCCGGACGGCGGATCTGGCGTCGCAGATCGCCTGGATCGGCGTGAAGCCTTCGTCTTGTCCGGTCCGGCATTCGACGCAGATCGCGACATATCCCTTCGAGGCGAGGTACGCGGCGTGGTACTGGAAATCCGCAGGCGTATTCGGCGTCTTGCCGAAGGTGCCGCCGATGAAGAACAGCACCGCCGTCCGGTCCATTCCGCCGGTGTCAGGCTCGAACACGAAAAACCGGAGCTTCCGCCCGCCGATCACCTTGTAGACGGCTTCCTTCACGGGGAAGACGAAGGGGGAGTCGCGCATGGACATCACCTTGACGGTTTTTTTGGTATTTCTGTCATATTGGAAGATGGAAGCGGTTACTGTCAACGTGCGGGGGCATGAAGATGGCAGACGAAGAGGGTCGGACGGCATGATGGAAGTGGTGCGGGCGACTCCCGACCATGTGGAAGGCATCTGCCGGGTGTGCGCGGACGGCTGGCGGGCGACGTATGCGGACATGTGCAGCCCGGAGTACATTGAACGGATCATCGGGGAGTTCTACAACGAGGAGCGGGTGCTGAAGGAAGTCACGGAAACGGGCCGGGATTGGGGCGGATATTTCGTCGCCGTGGAGGACGGCAAGGTCGCCGGCGCCGGCGGGGGCGGAATGATCGGCGAGCGGTCGGGGGAAGTGTTCGTGCTCTACGTGGCGCCCGACCGGCGGAACGAAGGCATCGGCACCCGGCTGCTGGATGCGGTCACCCGGCAGCAGAAGGCGTTCGGTGCCGCCGAGCAGTGGGTGTCCGTGTTCAAGGGCAACCAGAAGGGCATTCCGTTCTACGAGGCCCGGGGGTTCGTCTTTCAGCACGAGCAGCCGAGCCACGGCAACCGGGACGGGGACGGGTATGTATCGGTGAGGTACAGGAGATGGATATGAGGCGTTCACACGCCGCCTGCCTTGATGTGCAGGCGGCGTTTTTCTTTGCGGCGGCGCTTTGCGAGAGAGGCTGTAGCGTGCATTCCACGCTACAGCAGCGTGCGGAGCCCCGCGCGGGAGGCTGTAGCGTGCATCCCACGCTGCAGCAGCGTGCGGGTCTCACGGGAGCAGCCTGCGGATTGCTTGTCCCGCAAACAAAATAACAACAAAAATTTCACCCAAAAAAATAAAAATTTATTGTAAAACGATAAATGTCACGTTATATTATAACCAACACGCAAAAGAGGTGCTGAACGTGAAACTGGAGACGCTCTTTCTGAAAATCGTCGTGTTCCTGCTCGGGGTCCCCATATTGGCGCTGTGCATTTTTGCGGTGCCGGAGATGGCGGAGACCGCGGCGGAGGGGCTGCCGGATTACCCCGTCGTCCGGTATCTCGTCTTCCTGGTGTTCTATGCGTCCGCGATTCCGTTCTACTATGCGTTGTACCAGGCATACCGGCTGCTGCAGTACATCGACCGGAACACCGCCTTCTCGGAATCGTCCGTGGACGCGCTGAAGAAGATCAAATACTGCGCCGTTGCCATCTGCATCTGCCATGTGCTGGCGCTGCCCCTCTTCTATCTGTTCGCGCAAATGGATGATGCCCCGGGGCTCGTCATCGTCGGCTGCGTCGTGCCTTTCGCGAGCGTGGTGATCGCCGTCTTCGCGGCCGTCCTGCAGAAATTGCTGCGGCACGCCATTGATATCAAGACCGAAAACGACCTGACGATCTGAGGTGAGGCCCGTGGCAATTATCGTCAACCTTGATGTGATGCTGGCCAAACGCAAAATGAGCGTGACCGAGCTGTCCGAACGGGTCGGGATCACGATGGCGAACCTGTCAATCCTGAAAAACGGCAAGGCGAAGGCGATCCGCCTGTCCACCCTTGATGCGATCTGTGAAGCGCTCGACTGCCAACCCGGGGACATCCTGGAATACCGGCGGGACGACGCGGGAGAGGCATGATGCGCGGGGCCGAGAAACGCACGGCTGCCATGCGCCGGGCTGTCAAGCGCCCGACCGACAAGCGTAAGGTTGCCGTCCGCCGGGCGCTTACGCGGCTGCTGGCGCAGCTCACGCATTTCGGCATCCAACAGGCGCTGTCGTGCGTGTTTCCCGTCGTCATCTTCGCCTCGCTGGCGCTGACCCGGTACATCCCGCTGCCGCTCTTGCCGCGGTACGACTGGCTACTCGTCATCTGCCTGCTGATGCAATGGTGGATGCTCCGTTCCGGGCTCGAAACGAAAGATGAAATGAAAGTCATCGCCTTGTTCCACCTGATCGGCCTTGCGCTTGAAATTTTCAAGGTCCATATGGGATCCTGGTCTTATCCGGAACCCGGATACTTCAAGGTATTCGGCGTGCCGCTCTACAGCGGGTTCATGTACGCCAGCGTGGCGAGCTACATGTGCCAGGCGTGGCGAAGGCTCAGGCTGGAGCTGGTGAAATGGCCGCCGTTTCCCCTGGTCGTCCCGCTCGCGGCCGCGATCTACCTGAACTTTTTCACCCATCATTACTGGGTGGATATCCGCTGGTGGCTGACCGGGCTGGTGTTCATCGTGTTCTGGCGGTCGCGGGTGCTGTTCGAGGTGAACGGGTCACGCTATCGGATGCCGGTCGCCCTGTCGTTTGTGCTCATCGGCTTTTTCATCTGGGTCGCCGAGAATATCGCCACCTTCTTCGGAGCGTGGCAGTATCCCGATCAAGCCGGCGCCTGGCGCCTTGTGCATACGGGGAAATTGAGCTCGTGGTTCCTGCTCGTCATCGTCAGCTTCCTGATCGTGGCGACGCTGAAGCTGGTGAAGGGCCGCCGGCCCCGGACGGCGCAGACGTTGAGCGGTGAGGGACCGATGCAAACCATGTGAGGGGAGAATGGAGAGCGCAATGGATATGGCAGAGGCACCGAATTGGAAACATAACGCGTGCGGGCGCAAATTCGTGGCTTCGTTCAGCGGCGGGAAAGACAGCACACTGGCGCTCTATCATGCCATGAACGCCGGCGAGCCGGTCGGCCTCATCGTCGTCATGGAGGAAGAAGGGCGGCGTTCCCGCTCCCACGGCATCCCGGAGGCCGTCATCCGCGCCCAGGCGGAAGCCGTCGGCCTGCCTGTCCATGCGGCGCCCGCCAGCTGGGAGGCCTACGAGAAGGTGTTCATCGGCCTGCTGGAACAAGCGAAACGGCAGGGCGCGGAAGTGCTCGTCACGGGGGATCTGGACATGCCGGCGCACGGCTGCTGGCATGACCGGGTGACGAGGCGCGCCGGACTCGGTCTCGGCATGCCGCTGTGGGAGCGGGATCATGTCGAGACGGTCAGGGAATTCATCGACCTCGGGTTCCAAGCCGTCCTGGTGACCGTCAATTTGTCGATGGGCATGCGGGAAGCGGATCTCGGACGGATGTTCACCCATGAATTGGTGGACGAACTGGCGGCGCGCGGGATCGACCCGTGCGGGGAAAGCGGCGAATTTCACACCCTGGTGATCGACGGCCCGATCTTCAGGCATCCCGTGCCCGTTCGCAAGCGGGAAGTCGTCCGGGACGGGGAATACGCCTTTTTGTCGATCGAGCTTGACGAAGCGGGAGGGCAAGATGTACCGGATTCTGATCGTGGAAGATGACAAGACGTACCGGTGCCCCCCTTTCATTGTCCGGAAGGCGGCACGGCCGCATACTGTGCAATCGCCGCCTTCGCCTCCTGCACGACAAGCGGGATCAGCGATTCGGGGCTGATGATCCGCATCTTTCCGCCGAAGCCCAGCACATACCGCACCGCCTCTTCTTCCGTCTGGAAAAAAAGCACCGCCGTCACCCGCCCGCCTTCCTCTGCCCCGCCGATCTCCCCGATCTCCACAAACCGCTCCGTAAACGTCATCCGTCCGACGATGGACGGGTCGGCGAGCACCCGCACTTCGAGCCGGGGCAGCCCGGCGGCGAACTGCTCCTTGCTCGCCTTCCACCAGGCCGCAAGGTCGAAGTGCGTCGGCCGGACGAACGTCTCGGGCAGGATGTCGGCGCGGACAATCCGGGAGACGCGGTACGAGCGGTATTCATCGTCCGCGTGCATGGCAACCAGGTACCATGCGCTGCCTTTGGCGACAAGGCCGAGCGGGCAGAGTACGCGATCCGTGGTTTCGCCGCCCGCCTTCTGATAGCGGATGCGGAGTTGGCGATCCTCCCACAGCGCCGCCATCGCCTGTCGGAGCGTCTCCGTATGCCCGCTGCCCGAAGGCTTCCACGTCCCGGTATCAATATAGATCTTCTCCAGATATTGCTGCGCGCTGCTTCTCACCGCCAGCGGCATGGAGGCCGCGAGCTTGCGCCGGATTTCGGGCCCGCCCGGCCGGATGCCGAGCTGCTCGAGCAGTTCGCCGGACGGCAGGATGAACAGCGATTTCAGCTCGTCCAGCGTCAGCCCGCTGATCGGGCTGCGGAACCGGTCGATCAGCTTCCAGCCGCCGGTCTTGCCGCGTTCCGAAATGACCGGTATGCCGGCGGCGCTCAGGGCGTCCATGTCGCGCAGAATCGTGCGGTCGGACACTTCCATCGCTTCCGCGAGCTCCCGGGTCGTCATTTTGCCGTTGTTCTGGAGCAGCAGCATGATTTGCAGCAGCCGGTCCGCTCTCATCGTCTCCGGTCCCTCCTTCGCGTTCCGAGTCATCATTTTACCCGTTAATTATGACATGAGATGTCGTATTAATCATCTACCATGATGTCGGGCATTCTGAAATGTTTGAGGAGGTTAAATGGATGAATCCATTCGCAGGGAAACTGGCCGGCAAGGTCGCGCTGGTCGCGGGCGGCACGCGCGGCGCCGGCCGCGGCATCGCCGTCGAGCTCGGAGCGGCAGGGGCGACCGTGTATGTGACGGGGCGGACGACGCGCTGGCGAGCGATCCGGAGGTGCGCCGCTGGAACGGCCGGTCGCTCTCGAGCGGCGAGCTCGCCGAGGTGTACGGCTTTACGGACATCGACGGCTCGCGGCCGAATTTCATGAAGTACTATCGCGAGGTCATCCAGCCGGGCAAGCCCGCGGATGCGGAGCGGTACCGGTGATGGTTGACGCTCCCGGGGATGTTCCCCGGGAGTTCGCGTCGCTTCCGGAACGAACGTATCAATCGGAAACCGATAGCGGCACGGTGACCCTGATCGCTCTTGGCTCCTCCGTATTCTCGTACCGCAGTTTCAGGCTTTCGAAATGGACGTACAACGGTTCCTGGCGGGCGATTCCGGACGGGACGGTGAAGGCGATTTTGACGGAGGTGTCCGGGGGAATTTGCCCGAATGAGCCTTCCAGTTCCCGCACCGGCGTATCCTTCGGCGGATCATCGGCTGCGGCCGTTCCGCTTCCTTCGTTTTTGCCGTCCTTGTTCTCGTGATACGTGCCTTCGGACGCCTCGGGCACGACGAACAGGCGATTGTCCGCCAGGGTGGCGTAACCGTTGTTTGCAATTTCGGCCGTCACGTCGATGGCGCCGTCCGGTCGTTTCTCCGCGCTCAGGATGGTCACCTGAATGTCGATGTTGTCCGCGGGAGCAGGCGAGGGCTTGATCAAATCCACGATCACGACCAGCACGATGGCGATGCACAGCACGATGGCCCGCTCAACAGGTTCGCTTATGCTCTTCATCGGAATCGGCACCCCCGGTCGAATGGTCTTGAGGACATATCGCGACAATTCATATATATCTATTTAACGCCTAAAGAGCATGTCGGGTTCGGATTTGAGCCGAAAAAAAAAAGACGGCCGGACAGGAGGGTTTCCTGTTCGACCGTTATTTTGCTGTCGGACTATCGTTATTTCACGGCATTCTGCCAGTCGGCGGCGAACTTTGCGATGCCCTGATCCGTCAGCGGGTGCTTCGCGATCTGCTCGATGACCTTGAACGGGATCGTGGCAATGTGCGCACCGGCCAACGCAACGCGGGTGACATGGTCCGGATGACGGACGGATGCGGCGATGATTTGCGTATCCAGATTGTGGACGCGGAACAGTTCCGCAACCTTCGTCACGAGCTGGACGCCGTCCTCCGAGATGTCATCAAGCCGGCCGAGGAACGGCGACACGTACGTCGCGCCGGCGCGGGCGGCGAGCAGCGCCTGGTTGACCGTGAAGATGAGCGTGACGTTCGTCTTGATGCCTTTCTTCGAAAGGTAGCGGCAGGCTTCCAGTCCGTCGAGCGTCATCGGCAGCTTGATCGTGATCTTCGGGTCGTTGTTGTTGATCTTGGCCAGCTCGAGCGCCTGCGCGATCATCTGCTCCGCCGTCACGGCGTCGGGCGTCACTTCGGCCGAGACCGATTCGACTTCGGGAACGGCCTGCAAAATCTGTTCGATGCGGTCCTCGAACTTGACGCCTTCCTTCGCGACGAGCGACGGGTTCGTCGTGACGCCGGACAGGATGCCCATTTTGTACACCTTCTGGATTTCCGCCAGATTGGCCGTGTCGATGAAGAATTTCATGCTGCTCAACCTCCTTGATTTTTAATGGAGTGAACAAACGGTTGAACATTTGCCGGCCGCACGCCGGCGTTAACGGCACGTGGTGCCGTTATTGCAGCATCTCGCGGACGAGGCGGACGACATTGTCGACGGAGAAGCCGAAATGCTTCAGCACCGCGCCGCCCGGGCCCGAAGCGCCGAAGGTCTCGATCGACAGCACCTTGCCGCCCGGCCCCGCGTAGCGGTCCCAGCCGAGCGAAATGCCGGCTTCGATCACGAGCCGCTTCGCCACGCCGTCCGGCAGGACGGACTTTTTGTAGTCTTCCGGCTGGCGGTCGAACAGTTCGCGGCTCGGCATCGCCACGACGCGCACCTTGACGCCTTCTTTCTCGAGCTCCGCCTTGGCGCCGAGCGCCAGCGACACTTCCGAGCCGGTTGCGATCAGGATGGCATCCGGCTGACCGTTCGCATCGGCGAGCACATAGCCGCCCCGCGCGACTTCAGCTTTGTTGCGCGCCGTCGCTTCGAGCACCGGCAGGTTTTGCCGGCTCAGCACGAGCGCCACCGGGCCGTCCTGCTGCTCGAGCGCGTACGCCCAGGCGCTGGCCGTCTCGTTCGCGTCGGACGGGCGGATGACCGTCACGCCGGGGATGGAGCGCAGCGCGGCGAGCTGCTCGATCGGCTCGTGCGTCGGCCCGTCTTCGCCGACGGCGATCGAGTCGTGGGTGAACACGTACACGACCGGCAGCTTCTGCAGCGCGGCCAGGCGGATCGACGGGCGCAGGTAGTCGCTGAACACGAAGAACGTGCTGACGAACGGGCGGATGCCGCCGTGCAGCGCCATGCCGTTCCCGGCCGCGCCCATCGCGTGCTCGCGGACGCCGAAGTAGACGTTGCGGCCGGCGTACGATTCGACGGCGAACTTGCTCTCGCCCTTGATGTCCGTCATCGTCGAGTGCGACAGGTCGGCGCTGCCGCCGAAGATGGACGGCACGATCTTCACGTAGTGGTTGATCGCTTCGCCGCTCGCGACGCGGGTCGAGATCGCCTTCGCGGGATCGAACGTCAGGATGTCGGCGGCGTCGATCTTCACCGTGCCGTCGATCGCCTGCTCCAGCTCCCGGCCGAGTTCCGGATGCTGCGCCTTGTAAGCTTCGAAGAGCTTGTTCCACTCTGCTTCCTTCGCGGCGCCCTTCGCCTTCAGCTCCGCAAAATGCTTCCGCACTTCCTCCGGCACCGTGAACGGTTCTTCCCACGTCCAGCCGTATGCCGCCTTGGCGTTCTTCGCGTCCTCTTCGCCGATCGGGGCGCCGTGCACCTTGTTCGTGCCGGCGTTCTTGCTGCCGTAGCCGATGATCGTGCGCACCTCGATGATCGTCGGCTGATCAAGATTCGCCTTCGCTTCCGCGATGGCAGCCGATACCGCGGCCGGATCGTTGCCGTCCTCCACACGCAGGTATTGCCAATTCGCGGATTCGGCCCGCAGCCGGACGTTCTCGCTGAAGCTGAGCTTGAGCTCGCCGTCCAGCGAGATGTCGTTCGAGTCGTACAGCACGATCAGCTTGCCGAGCTTCATGTGGCCGGCCATCGACATCGCCTCGTAGGAGATGCCCTCCTGCAGGCAGCCGTCGCCGACGAGCGCGTACGTGTAGTGGTCGACGACCGGGAAGCCTTCCCGGTTGAACTTCGCGGCCAGATGCGCTTCGGCCATCGCCATGCCGACCGCCATCGCGATCCCCTGGCCGAGCGGACCCGTCGTCGCTTCGACGCCGTCGGTGTGCCCGAACTCGGGATGGCCGGGCGTCTTGCTGCCGAGCTGGCGGAATTGCTTCAGGTCGTCGAGCGTCACGTTGTAGCCGAACAGATGCAGCAGGCTGTACAGCAGCATCGAGCCGTGGCCGGCCGACAGGACGAAGCGGTCGCGGTTGAACCATTTGCTGTTCGCCGGATTGTGGTTCATATGCTCGCTCCAGAGCGCGTACGCCATCGGCGCGGCGCCCATCGGCAGGCCGGGATGGCCGGAGTTGGCGGCGTTGATCGCATCGATGGACAGCGTGCGGATGGTGTTGATGGCAAGTTGGTCAATGGTTTGTTTGGCAGACATAGCGTTCCCCCTCGTTCGTATTGGATTTCAAATCGGATTTGTCGTCGAACCACCAGTGGAAACCGTCCCGCGCGAGCAGCGCTTCGGACTCGGCAGGTCCGTAGCCGCCGGCCTCATAAGAATGAAGCGGCACCAGATCCTCCCCGAAGGCATCCAGAATCGGCTGGACCCATTGCCAGGACAGTTCGACCTCGTCCCAATGCGCGAAGAAGGTCGGGTCGCCGGCAAGCGCGTCGCCGATCAGATTTTCGTAGGCTTCGGGCGAGTTCTCCCCGACGGCATGCAGGTCGATATGAATCGGCTTGAAGCTGCCGTCCAGCCCGGACTCTTTCGTGTTCAGCTGCAGCGTCATGCTTTCTTTCGGCCCGATCTCGATGACGAGCAGGTTCGGTTCGGCGCCGTTCGACGACCGCCGGTGTTTCACCGGCTCCTTGAACTCGACGACGATGCGTGTCGATTTCTCCTTCAGCCGCTTGCCCGTGCGGATGTAGAACGGCACGCCGCGCCAGTTGTTGTTGTCGATATGCAGGCGGGCGGCGATGAACGTCTCGGTGCGCGAGTCCGGCGCGATGCCCGGTTCCGACGTGTAGCCGACAACCGGCTTCCCGCCGATGCTGCCGGCCGCATACTGGCCGCGCACGACGTGGATGCCCACGTCTTCCTTCTGCAGCAGTTCGAGAGACTCCATCACCCGTTTCTTCTTGAAGCGCACGGTCTCGGAGCTGCTGTCGTGGGGCAGATGGATCGCCGCCATCATGAGCAGCTGCAGCAGATGGTTCTGGAACATGTCGCGCAGGGCGCCGGCGCGATCGTAATAGCCGGCCCGTTCCTCGACGCCGACCGTTTCGTTCGCCGTAATCTGCACATTGGCGATGTAACGGTTGGTCCACAGCGCCTGGATGACCGGGTTCTCCTGCTGCAGCGTCTCCAGCCGCTGCACGATCGGCTTGCCGAGGTAATGGTCGATGCGGTAAATCTCGTCCTCCGCGAACGATTCGCTGAGCTTCCGGTTCAGCTCCCGGGCGGAGCGGAGGTCATGGCCGAACGGCTTCTCGATGACGAGCCGCTTCCAGCCGCGGCCGGAACCGAGTCCGCTCAAGCGGATGTTGTCGGCGATCGTTCCGAAAAACTCGGGCCCGACCGACAGGTAGAACAAGCGGTTCTCCGGAATGCCGAGTTCTTCCTCCCTCGCCTTCACGAGGTCGAGCAGTCTGAGGTAGTCCGCTTCGCGGCCGATGTCGAGCATGCAGTACCGGAACGCTTCCAGGAAGCGGCCGAGCGTCGCGGCGTCTTCCGGCTTGTTGCGGGAGAACTGCCGCAGCGACTGCTCCACGTTGGCCCGGAGCGTGTCGTCGCTCCATTCCCTTCTCCCGAGGCCGATGACGGAGAAAGCCGCCGGCAGCTTGCCGCGGATGAACAAATTGTAAAGCGCCGGATAGATTTTGCGTTTCGCCAAATCGCCGGTTGCTCCGAACAAAACAAAAGTGGTCGGCTCCAACTTCCTTCTCCTTTCCGCCATTGCATGCGAAAATGCTGGCTTCTCGCTTTAATAAACACTATAATACATTTCAAAGTCATGCGAATAATTGATAGATTTAAGGAGATATATAGATCGTGTCTATGGGCATAAATTACGAGCTGTACAAGGTGTTCTATTGGGCGGCGAAGACCGGCAGCCTGACGCAGGCCGCCCGAAAACTGTACCTTACACAGCCGAGCGTCAGCCACGCGATCAAGCAATTGGAGGAACGGTTCGGCGTTACCCTTTTTTCCCGCACGGCCAGGGGAGTGGAGCTGACGCAGGAAGGCGCCGTCCTGTACGCCTATATCGAGCAGTCGCAGATGCTCATCTCGCTCGCCGAAGAGAAGATGGCGGCGCTGCGCAGCCTCGAGAGCGGCGAGCTGCGCATCGGCGGCAGCGATTCGCTGTTCAAGCACTACCTGCTGCCGTATCTGGAGCAGTTCCACGAGCGCTACCCCGGCATCCGGCTGCACCTCCACCACGGCACGACGCCGGAAATCATCGGCTTCCTGAAGGAAGGGCGGATCGATCTGGGCGTCGCGCGCATGCCGATCGTCGATCCGCAGCTGCAGGCGATGGAGACGTACCGGCTGCAGGACTGCTTCGTGGCGGGCTCGCGCTACGAGCACCTGAAGGGCGAGGTGCTGCCCCTGGAGCGGCTGCTGGAGTACCCGATCATCCTGTTCTCCCGCAACAGCCGGGCGCGCATGACGATCACGGAGCTGTTCCAGAGCAAGGGATTTGCACTCCGGCCCGAGATCGAGGTCGGCAGCGTCGATCTGCTCATCGAGTTCGCGAAGCGGGGGCTGGGCATTTCCTACGTGGCGAAGGAGTTCGTGACGCAGGAGCTGGAGGAGGGCGTGCTGTTCGAGGTGCGCATCGACTTGCCGCTGCCTCCGGCCAAAGTCGGCATTCTGACGATGAGCAGCGTGCCGCTGTCCGGCGCGGCCTCCGCCTTCATCGAGCTCATCGGCAAAGGTTCCGATATCAAGGAGGATGCCCGTTGACAGACAGGAATGGCTGCCCGGACCCGATTCAAATCATTGACTACAAGAAATGACTTCATGACCGTTCCCGGGCGGCAGTTCCGGGCACCGTGCCCGGGGCTGCCGCTGCTTGATGCATCTTGTATAAACCGGATTTTTGCCGTATGCTGGCAGCAAGAATCTCAGCCAGAGGGCGGTTAAACGGGATGCACGAGAAACAGTTGATGGAGAAACAGTTGGTCGGCGCAAGGGCGGCGGAGCTGGTGGAGGACGGCATGGTCGTAGGTCTCGGCACGGGGTCGACGGCTTATTACATGATCCAGCGCCTGGCGGAAAGGGTCAGAGCAGGCCTGGACATTGCATGTGTCTCCACCTCCAGGCAAACCCATGAATTGGCCGCATCGTCGGGAATCCGGATATTGGATGTCAATCAGGTCGAAGCCATCGATCTTACGATCGACGGCGCGGATGAGATCGACGAGCACTTTAACGCCATCAAAGGCGGCGGAGGCGCGCTGCTGCGGGAGAAAATCGTCGCCTCCCTTTCGAGAAAGGTCGTTATCATCGCGGATTCCACCAAACGGGTGAAGCAATTGGGAAAATTCCCGCTGCCGGTGGAAATTGTAGCCTTCGCCCACAAACACACGTTGAAAAAATTCGAACAAGCCGGGTATCCGGCGAAAATCAGGGAGAAAGACGGGGCGCTCTTCGTGACAGACGGCGGGAACCACATTGTCGATCTTCATCTGGGCAGGATTGACGACCCCGAAGGGCTGGCTGAAACGATTGACCGGATGACGGGAGTTGTCGACCACGGATTGTTCATCGATCTTGTCCATGAGGTGCTTGCATGTCCTGATCCTGTATGCGCGCATCCGGATCCGCCGCGCGGCCGCGAAGAAGCCGGATTAAGTCCGCAAAATCTTCTCCATCGCTTTGCCCTTCGCCAATTCGTCGATCAGCTTGTCCAGACAGCGGATTTCCCGCATGAGCGGATCTTCAATCGTCTCCACGCGGACGCCGCAGACCACGCCTTTGATCAGCGCTCTTGCGGGATTGAGCAGGGGCGCTTCCGCGAAAAACGTCTCAAAATCCGTCCGCTTCTCCAGATGGGCTTCCAGCTCTTCCTGACTGTACCCGGTCAGCCAACGGATGATCTCGTCGACTTCCGCTTTCGTGCGGCCTTTTTTCTCCGCCTTCGCGACATAGTGGGGGTAGACGCTCGCGACGCTCATGGTGTAGATGCGATGTTTGGCCATGGTCCCCGTCCTTTCGTGCTTGTCGATTTCACCCGCTGCCATGATCGTACCATATCCGTGCGGGACAATACAGGCGTGCGCGGCCGGCCCTGCATTTCGGAGATGAGATCGCCGCCAATCCGGAATACCGGGAAGAAGAGCTGACGGCGGAACAATTATTCGCCGACTACCGGACGCGGCCGGAAGACCTCGGGCTCGAAGGCAGGACGGTGCGCATCGTGACCGTCGCCGGCCTGACCGGCCCCGGCATGCTGATCGTGAAGGATGCGGACACGCTCCTGCTCCTGTGGGACGGGCACTATTACGAGATGAAGCGTGAAAACGGGTAAATATGACTACAACAAATCCCGCGCGAATTCCGTCTAAGAAGCGAAACCCTTTTTGCAAGGAGATGAACAGCATGAGCAAATCATCACTCGCGGCGGCGCTGCTTCTGGGCGTTGTACTGACCGGATGCGCGGCAGTACAAGCCAAGGAGACTCCCGCCGCGCAAGGGGTGCAACAGCAGCAGACGGAAGTATCCGACCCGGCCGCATCCGAAGCAGCCGCGGAAGAGGCGGTCAGAGGCGTGGTCGAGGCATTCGGCAAGAAATTGCAGATGGTTTCGCTTCTGGCTCCGGAAGATGTCCTGCGGGAGAGCATGCGGGAGCATTACGCCGATTACGTATCGCCCGCGCTGCTTGAAGCCTGGCTGAATGATCCCGCATCCGCCCCCGGCCGGCTGACTTCCAGCCCGTGGCCGGACCGGATCGAGATCAAGTCGGTGGAACAAACGGCGGATGATGCGTACCGGGTGGAAGGCGGCATCATCGAAACCACGAGCGCCGACGGCGAGGCGGCGGCCAAGCGCCCCGTTACGCTCGAAGTGCGGAATATTGAAGGCCGCTGGCTCATTGACGCCGCCGAATTGGGGGACTATGAAGACGGGGATCAGGCGGAATCCGCCGCCCTGGAGAACAAGCAGTACGGATTCCGCTTCGCCCTGCCCGACAGCTGGGCCGGCTATACGATCGTGGAGGACCGGTGGGAAGGCGTGTCCCCGGAAGGATGCGAGCGTGAAGGCGTCGGGCCCGCTCCTGTCCATCCGTCATCCCGAATGGACGGCTGAAGATCCGAGGCAGGATATCCCGATCATGATCTTCACGCACGATCAATGGAACGCCCTCGAGCAGGGCGGGTTCCATATCGGCGCCGCGCCGATGAACCCGAGCGAGCTCGGACGCAACAACAAATACGTGTTCGCGCTTCCGGCCCGCTACAACTTCGCGTTCCCGACCGGGTACGAGGAAGTGGAGGAAATCCTGAGCGGCAATCCGCTTCAGCCGTTTGATGTGGAGTAACCGTTCATTCGCAGCCTTGCTCCGACCGGGAGCAAGGCTGCATTTGCGTTCTCCCCGTGTTCCTGCCGAAAATGCATTAGAGTAAAATCACTTGCAGTCAGGAAGGAATGTTTCGGCACTTTCATCAAAATCGTCGTGTTCTACTTTCTGCTGGTTCAGTGCACGGCCCGTGTAATCGGATTGTCCGACTGGCGGCCGATCGTCCTGCCGGTCGGCCTGCTCATTCTGATTTCCGGCATCTGGGCGGCGCCCAATCTGCAACAGCTGGTCCACGCGCTCGGCACGTCCATCGGTTCGAGCTTCTGCTCATCCAGCTCGGCATTCCGCTCCTGCTGCTCGCGGTTGCTCTCATCCGGGGAAAAAAGGGAGCGCCGGCGACGGCAAAATGAACAGCTTAATCTCCCGGTACCGCGCATGGTTCCTGGTGCCCTGCCTCGCCCTGACGAGCCTGTCCCTTGCCGGTTGCTGGGACAGGACGGAAGTGAACGACCTGGCTCTGGTGACCGCGGCGGGGATTGACCGTGCCGGGGAGAACGCCGTCGAGCTCACGGTCCAGGTGTTCGTCCCCCGGGCAGGGGGAGGCAGCCAACTGGGACAGCCCGGCAGCGCGGCGGGCGATGAGCGGTCGGTGGTGCGATCGGCGAAGGGGAAGACGATCGCGGAGGCGATGGCCAAGCTGCAGGAGCGGTTTCCCCGAAGAATCTTCTGGGGGCACGCCGAGGTGTTCATCATCGGCGAGAAGGTCGCCCGAACCGGCATCCGCGAATATGTCGACTTCTTCCTCTGTTTCTCGCAGCCGCGCGAACATGCGGACATCTTCGTCAGCAAGGGCGAGGCGAAGAAAGTGCTCGAGCTGATTCCGCCCCTGGAGCGCCATCAGGCGGAAGTGCTCCGGGAGCTGTCCGAATCCAAGGTCAGCCTTCATGTGACGCTCAAAGATCTCGCGGAGATGCTGGTCGGAGACGCGGGCGACGCCGCTCTGCCGTATTTGACCACTCTGCCGCCGCCCGGGGGGAAGGGTCAGCAGCATACGATCGCGTACATTGCCGGGACGGCCGTATTCCGGGATGACCGGATGATCGGCACGCTCAACCAGCAGAAGACGCGGGGGCTGATGTGGCTGCGGGATGAAATCAAATTTTCGGTGGTGACCCTTTCGCCGGAGGATGCGAACGGATTCATCTCGTTCTATCTGCTGCGAAGCCGCACGAAATGGCTTCCCCGGATCGAGGGCGACCGCTGGAGCATGACCGTGGAGATCACGACGGAAGACGATGTCGTGGAGAACACGACAAGCCTCGATTTGCTGGACCCGGAAGTGACGCGGGCGCTTGAGGCGGAGCTGGAGCGGGAGATTGTCCGCCGCATTGAGCTGACCCTGAAACAGGTGCAGCAGGAGATGAAGGTGGATATCGTGGGATTCGCAGAAATTTTTCACCGCCGATATCCGCGTGAATGGCGGAAGGTGCAGGACCGGTGGGACGAGAAATTTCCGGAGGTCGAAGTCCGTGTGGAAGTCGATGCGAAAATTTTGAGACCGGGCGTGAGCGGTTCGATGATCACCCGGCCGAAGGATGAGAGGCGGAACCGATGAAGATGCTGACCATGGCGGCCGTGGTCATCACAGCCGCGGTCATCTTCCTGCGGGAATGGCCGCGAGTCGGCAAGGAGAAGGCGAAGGAGAGGGCGACGTTCCTCATGCTCCTGGGTCTGGGCGTGCTGCTCGCCTTCTTCCTGTGGCGCTTTCCGCGCATGCCCGGCCCGACCGATCTCGTCGAGGCGATGTTCCACTCGATGGCCGCCGCTCTCGGCCTCTGAGTCATCTGGTTTGACCCGGAGGAAGCGTGGCGGCCGGATATGGTGCAGATATGCACCAGATTTGCACCAGAATTGCCCCGGAGAAGACATGGCGGCTGCACGCGATGCACTTTTGCACCAGATTGGGGCGAGGCCCGCGTGATTACCGGGAATCGGTTCTGTGAGTCCGGTTATTGACATGCAGCCGGCGTGATGTTAATATTTGATGCGTCATCTATATTTGATAATGATTCTCAATATCGACCAAACGGCAACGTCTACTTAACGTCACTATATCGATGAGCCGTCATTCGACTTCAGCGACGCCATCTCGCTGAACGGCCGGCTGGCCTTCTCCGAGCGCATCCTGCCGGACGGCGCGAAAGAATAAACATAGCGGCACGCCATGGCCCAGGAGAGGCATGGCATGTTTCCATAAGGAGAGGAACCGGAAGCATGGAAGAACGCGATCTGTTCGACGTCACGATCATCGGCGGCGGTCCGGCCGGGCTGTATGCCGCCTTCTACAGCGGGCTGCGCGAGATGAAGACCAAGATTATCGAATTCCAGCCTTTCCTGGGCGGGAAGATCAACGTCTATCCCGAGAAGGTGATCTGGGACGTCGGCGGTCTGCCGCCGACGACGGGCGAGAAACTGATCGAGCATCTTGTCCAGCAGGGAACGGCCTTCAACCCGGAGGTCGTGCTGAACGAGAAGGTCACCGGAATCGACAAGAATGAAGCGGGCATTTTCGTCCTGAAAACGGCGTCGGGCAGCCTGCATTACTCCCGAACCGTCATCCTCGCGATCGGCAGCGGCATCCTGAAGCCGATGAAGCTGAACCTGGAAGGCGCGGACCGGTTCGAGGCGTCGAACCTGCACTACACCGTGAAGTCGATCGGCCGGTTCAGGGACAAGACGGTGCTGATCGCCGGCGGCGGCAACTCCGCGATCGACTGGGCGAACGAGCTGAGCGAGATCGCGCGGAAGGTGTATCTGACGTACCGCAAGGACACGCTGAAGGGCCATGAAGCATCGGTGACGAAGCTGTCGGAGAACGGCGTCGTCTGCCTCCCGAACACCGAGATCGTGCGCCTGATTCCGGCATCGGACGAGGATCGCATCGAGCGGGCCGTGCTCCGGGATCTCGAGGACGATTCGACCGCGGAGCTGCAGATCGACGATCTGGTCGTCTGCCACGGCTACGAGCGGGACCGGGACATCATCGACAACAGCAACGTCCGCATCGAAATGAAGGACGAATATTGCGTGGCGGGCACGCCGTCGGGCGAGACGAGCGTTCCGGGGCTGTTCGCGGCGGGGGATATTCTGTCGCATGAGGGCAAGCTGCACCTGATCGCCGGCTGCTTCCAGGACGCCGCGAACGCCGTCAACAAGGCGAAGCAGTACATTGCGCCCGATGCGCCGGGGTACGGCATGGTGTCCTCGCATAACGAACTGTTCAAGGAGCGCAACCGGGAATTCAAGAAACGGCTGTTCGCGGAACTGGCCGCCGTTCGGGAGTGAAGCCAGCGAAGCCTCCAGACAATACGGGAATGGCCTGCCGGCATGGTTGCAGAGATCGTGCCGGCAGTTTTTTTTGTTCGGGCAGGACGGTCAATGTCCGGCTGCGCCGCGTTCGCGGATGGCGGCTGCCGCGATGATGGCCACGAGCACGTTGGCCGCTTCGTACAGGAGGCCGATCGGCCAGAAGGTTCCCGTGCCGAGCAAGGCCGCGGCCAGGGCCGACAGGGCGCTTGCGCCGGTGTACATGGCAGAGCTGTTGAGGGACAGCACCGTGCCTCTGGACAACGGATTGAGTTTTCCGAGACCAGCGCGGTGAACGCGGACTGGCCGGCGGCATACAGGGCCGCCCACACGATATGCAGCAGGACGGACACCCACAGGATGCCGGTGAACAGGCTCAGCGCGAAGACCGAGACGCCGGCCCGATGCCGGCAGACCCGGAAGCCGAGCGAGCGGAGCAGCACGCTGAACGCGCCGTTCAGGTGAAAGCAATACCTGCTGCGGTTCTCCAGCATCAGGCGGACGGACGCGTCAAGATCGATCGGAGCAGGCCGTCCGGCGACGATGTCGACCGTCTGCCAGGAAACGGCCGACACATGCGCCCGGTGGAGCTCGGCGAGATACCCGAGGCTCGGCGGCTGAATCTCCCCGATCCCGATTTTGCGCAGGTACGCCTTGATCTCGGGACGGGTCAGCATCATGATTCCGTCACCGCGCCGGCGGGCTAGGCAAAACTGCCGGCCCGCAGCTTTCCCGCGAGCCCGACAAATTGTTCGACGGCCTGGTCGATGTGCTCCGCGATCGCCGGATCTTGCGAAATGCCGTCCCGATCGAAGACGTGCTGTCCGTCCCCGACGGAGATCCAGTCCGGGCTCAGAATGCCGTGAAGATTCCGGACGATGGCTTGCAGATGGTTCAGCGAGCTGACGCCGAGCCGCTCGCCCGCCAAGCTGACGGCGAGCACCGGTTTGCCCGCCACATGGACGTTGTCCAGGTAATCCAGCGCGTTCTTGAGCGAGCCGGAGATGGAGCCGTGGTATTCGGGCGTCCCGAGGACGAGGCCGTCGGCCTGATCGACCGACGCGATCAGGCGGGCGGTTTCCGGGGGAACGGCGTCCGCATCGGGGGAGAAGAGCGGCAGCCGCACAGTCCCGAGATCGGTGAAGGACAAGCGGATGCCTTTTGCGCTCAGCTTCCGCTTGATATGGCGCAGGATGCCGGTGCTGGCAGCGTTGCGCCGGTTGCTTCCGGCGATAATGGCAATGTGCATGGAAAATACCTCGCTTTAGGGTCAATGTGAGCGGCGCCTCATAACAGGTGACAAAATGGTCACTTTTAATATACGTGACTATATGGTAACATTTCAATAGTCAAACTTGCGCTTGCCGCATGGAGGCCGGTCACGATGGATGACATTTTCAAAGCGCTGGCGGACCCGAGCAGACGCACCTTGCTCGATCTGCTGTATGAGAAGGATGGCCGGACGTTGAACGAACTTTGCGCGCATTTGCAGATGTCCCGGTTCGGTGTGATGAAGCATCTTCGCATTCTGGAAGAAGCGGGCCTGCTTACGACGCGGCGGGCCGGCCGGGAGAAGTACCACTATTTGAACCCGGCGGCCATTCGCCAGATCCACGACCAATGGGTGAGCAAGTACGCGGAACCGTGGGCGGCGGGACTGAGCCGCCTGAAACAAGAATTGGAGCGTGAACCGGATATGGAGCGGAAGCCCAGACATGTACAGCGCATTGCGATCCGGACGAGCCCCGAGCAGGTATGGAGCGCGCTGACCGCCCCGGAGAAGACATCGCAATATTGGTACAACGGGGCGCTTCGGGGGGAAGTCCGGGCGGGCGCTCCTTATGAGATCCTGAATCCGCAGGGGAAGCAGCAGGCCAGAGGGGAGTTTCTGGCCGTGGAACCGCCCCGCCGGCTGGTGATGACCTGGCAGCTCCTTGAGCTGGCCAAGACCGCGGAAGAGAAGCCGTCCCGCCTCACCTGGGAGATCGAGGCGCGCGCGGATTTTCCCGGTGTGACGCTCGTGACGGTGGTGCACGACGAGTTCGAGGAAGCGCCGAACACCGCCCGCGTGCTGGAGGAAGGCCTGTCGATCGTGCTGTCCGGCATGAAGACGCTGATCGAGACGGGCCGGCCGCTTACTTCCTGACGGGGAGGAGATTTCATGCATCACGACAGTCTGTTCGGCGGCCAGCGGCTGCTGCCCGCCGTCCGGCATCCGAAGGAGCTGGAACGTCTGCTGAAGACGCCGCTCGCCTGGCTCGTGCTGCTGGGCGGGCGGCTCGGCCAATTGCAGCCGATGGTGAAGCTGGCGGCGGATCACGGCAAGCGCGTGCTGCTTCACGCCGATCTGATCGACGGGCTCAAGAACGACGAGTACGCCGCCGAATTTTTGTGCCAGCAGATCCGGCCGGCCGGGCTCATCTCCACCCGGGTCGCGGTCATCCGCAAGGCGAAGAAGAACGGGGTGCTGGCGATCCAGCGGCTGTTCCTGATCGACTCGGGCGCGCTGGACACGAGCGTCGAGCTGGCGAAGCAGGCGCAGCCCGACCTGATCGAGGTGCTGCCGGGCCTGCTGCCGCAGTGGATCCGGGAAGTGAAGGACCGCACCGGCGTTCCCGTCATTGCCGGCGGACTCATCCGCACGCGGGAAGAAGCGGCCGCCGCGCTGGAAGCGGGGGCGGCGGCGGTGACGACGTCGCGGCCGGATCTGTGGGACGGGCATCGGGCTTGACGCCGCGGAAGGACGCTGAGGGAAAGTTTTTTCTCAGCCGGGCTGTCGCGCGGCATGATTTTGACGTATAATAGAACCATACAAGTTAATATCGGTTGGAGAGTTTGAGAAACCGCGTTTTGGACTTTCGTCGTTTCGTTGTGGGGAACGTCGGGAGCCGGGCGTGGTTTTTATTTTTTTCGCGATAGGGAGGCTGTACCGACATGCGTACATCGGCTGAACAAGAATATATCGGCGCCTGGTCGGCTTTGGAACGGGAGCGGATGCTGCAATCGCTCGCAGGGGAGACGGTCGACCTGCTCGTCATCGGCGGGGGCATTACCGGCGCCGGCATCGCCCTCGACGCGGTCACCCGCGGCCTGCGCACGGCGCTGGTGGAGATGCAGGATTTCGCGGCCGGCACGTCCAGCCGTTCGACCAAGCTGATCCACGGCGGGCTGCGGTATTTGAAGCAGCTCGAGTTCAAGGTGGTGGCCGAGACCGGCCGGGAGCGGGCGGTCGTGTACGAGAACGGGCCGCACGTGACGACGCCGGAGTGGATGCTGCTGCCGTTCTACAGCGGCGGGCAATTGGGGCCGTTCACGAGCAGGCTGGGGCTGACGCTGTACGATTATTTGGCCCGGGTGAAAAAAGACGAGTGGCACAAAATGCTGAACGCGCGGGAGACGCTGGAGCGCGAACCGCTGCTGCGGAGCGAAGGGCTGAGGGGCGGCGGCTACTACGTGGAGTACCGGACGGACGACGCCCGGCTGACGCTGGAGGTATTGAAGCGGGCGGTCGAGCTCGGCGCGACGGCCGTCAATTACGCCGCTGTCACCGGGCTGCGGTATGACGGTACGCGGCTGTCGGGGGCCGTCGTGCAGGACCGGATCGGCGGAGGAGAATACGAATTGCGCGCCCGCCACATCATCAATGCGACCGGTCCGTGGGTGGACGACATCCGGGAGATGGATCGCTCGAAAGAGGGCAAAACGCTCCGTCTGACGAAGGGTGTGCATCTCGTGTTTGACCAGGAGCGGTTCCCCTTGAGGCAGGCCGTTTATTTCGATACGCCGGACGGGCGGATGGTGTTCGCCATCCCGCGCGACGGCAAAACGTACATCGGCACGACCGATACGGATTACGCCGGCGATCCGGGGCATCCGCGCATGGAAGAGGATGATCTTTCGTACCTGCTGGACGCGGCCAATTATATGTTCCCTTCGCTGGGATTGACGCCCCGGGACGTGGAGTCGAGCTGGGCGGGCCTGAGGCCGCTCATCCGGCAGGAAGGCAAGAATCCGTCGGATATTTCCCGCAAGGACGAGATTTTCTTGTCTCCGTCCGGCCTGATCTCCATCGCCGGCGGCAAGCTGACCGGCTATCGGAAGATGGCCGAGCGGGTCGTCGATCTCGTGTCCAGGCGGAGCCAGGCGGACGACCTGCCGGCACTTCCGGCGAGCCGTACCCGGACGCTCGCGATCTCGGGGGGCGATGTCGGGGGCAGCGCCGGGTACGAGGCGTACGTCCGGCAGCAGACCGAAGCCGGAATCGTCGCCGGGCTCGGCCCGGACGAGGCGGAGCGGATCGCGCGGCGCTACGGCTCCAACGCGCCCCGGCTGTTTGAGCTGGCGGTCGGATCGCGCGATTTCGCCGACCGGCACGGGCTGCCGCTCGCGCTCGCCGCGGAGCTGCGATACGCCGTCTTGGCGGAGATGGCCGCTACGCCGGCGGATTTCTGGATTCGCCGGACGGGCCGGCTGTTCTTCGACCGCCCCGGCGTGCTGCGGTGGAAAGACGCGGTGTCGGCCGCGATGGCGGAGCTTCTCCGGTGGAGCGGCGGGCAGCGCGAGTCGTACGACCGGGAGCTGGACCGGCTCCTGGCGGAGGCGGTGGAGCCGTAAGCCATCGAAGCATTTTCCTGAAAATAGCCGTCATACCCACCCGCGGGAGCCGCTCGGTTGAGCTGTAATTCATCCGATATCAAGCCGCAAACCAATCGATCGCCGCGTGAGCGGATCGGTTGGTTTTTTGTGCTTCCGGGCGATGTTTGGGTCAACCGTCCGGAAAAATAGTCGGGATTCGTAAAATAAAAGGTCGGCTTACCGCAAGCGTATCCGTGCTGCCAGGATTAGAATGAGAATTCAAAATATCCGGGGAGGAATCCAGCATGACCTACGAGCAATTGTTGACCGCATTGCGTGAGAAGGCCCGCTCGGAACAGCGGGACGGCTACGAATTCATCGTCAAGCCGATTCCGGATTCGGAGGAAGGCTGGGGGGAGCTTGACCCCCGCGTGCTCCAGGTGCACCAGGAGACGGCCGCCCGGATGCAGGGGCAGACAATGCCGCCGATCCCGGAAGATCCCGTGGAATTTGCCCAAATGATGCGGAAGATGATGGGCTGGGAGAACCGCGATGTGACCGGCGGCGCGGTGAAGACCGAGTGCCGGGAGATCGAAGGCTGCGAGACGCAGATTCCGGTCCGCATCTACACGCCGCCGGTGGAAGGGAAGCGTCCGGCCGTCGTGTTCTTCCATGGCGGCGGCTTTATCGGCGGCTCGCTCAAGACGGTGGAAAATCCGTGCAAATGCCTGGCCTATCACGCGGGCGCGGTGGTCGTCTCCGTCGATTACCGGCTGGCGCCGGAACATCCGTATCCCGCCGGGCTGACCGACTGCTTCGATGCAGTCCGGTGGGTGCACGATCATGCGGACGAGCTCGGCGTCGATCCGGAACAGATCGCGGTGGCCGGAGACAGCGCCGGCGGCAACCTGTCGACGGTGTGCGCCTTGATGGACCGCGACAAGCAGACCAACCTGATCAAATATCAAGCGCTGATCTATCCGACGGTCAACATGGCGGGAGCGGAAGTGGAAGGATACAAATGGTCGCTGGACAACTACGAGATCCGCAATCACCGGGAATATATCGAACGCGCCCTCGGCTTCATGGGCTCCGGGGAGCGGAAGGGCCCGCAGCTTCATGATCTGTATCTGCAAGGCCGCGCCGAAGTGACGGATCCTTACATGTCCCCGCTGCTGGCCGACCTGCACGGCATGCCGGATACGCTCATCATCACGGGCGAGTTCGACTTCCTGCGTTTCGAGAACGAAGCCTATGCACGCAAGCTGGCCCGCTCCGGGGTAAACACGACGGTCATCCAGTACAACGGCGTCGACCATGCGTTCATGGACAAGATCGGACAGTATCCGCAGGCGGAAGACTGTATGACGGAAATTGCCAAAGGGGTGCGCCGGCGCTTCAACCGATGAGCTTCCGGCTTCCATGCGGCATGCTGTTTCTTCCTGCGGACGGCGGCACCGGTTAATGCTAGAATGGGGACATCCGTTCATCGCGGGAGGAGATCGGGATGCGTGGATCCGGAATGTCATTCAATTCCTTGCGGGTCAAGCTGACAGCGGCAATTCTCGTGTTCAGCGTCCTGCTTGTCAGCCTGCAGTGGGTTCTCCATCTGTCCGCCGTCAAAGTGGTGCGGGAACAGGTCGCCAAATCGAATCAGAAACTGCTCAGCCTGCACATGCGGGGACTCGATGCGGATTTGGAGGAATTGGACCGTTACTTGTACGACCTGTCCGTGAGCAATGTCGATGTGCAGCGGCTTGACAGAATGCGTGCCGCGAACGAGCTGGAATATGATATGGCCCGGCTGCGCCTGTTCAACACCTTGAAGCATTCCATTGAAAATTACCGGAATACGGATATCCTCTTCGTCTACTCCGGGCAGAACGACGATGTGCTGCTGGTCGGGCGTTCGGATTTCGGCAACACCTATGAAGAACGCAGCCAGATGCGCTCCGAAATACTTTTCATGCTGGACTCCGGTCTGCAGAAGCCGATTGCGTCCGAATGGCAGATTTGGCGATCGGAGTCCGGCAAGTATTACGTATATCGTCTGGTGAAGACGGGCTCCACCTATCTCGGCGCGTGGGTCAGGGCAGACAAGCTGGTTCAGCCGTTGGATTTGCAGGATGACGGCGACAGAGGCTTCGCCCTGCTGGCGACGCTGGATCTGGAGCCGATGCAGCATGCCGATCAGGTGGCGCTGGACAGCATTGCGCTGAACTATGAAGCAAACACGTTCCGGATGTCCGGAGACGACTCGTCCTATCTGGTGCTCGGCGAGCGGTCGGAGAAAGGCGCGTTCCACCTGGTTGCCGTCATTCCTGAAAGCGCTATCCTCCAACATTTGCTGTATCTGAAACGCCTGACGTACGTTGTCACGATCGGGGCCTGTATCTTTCCGCTCATGCTGGCCTGGTATTTGCGCAAAGTGTTCCTGCTGCCGATTCTGCGTATCGTTTCGGCGATGCGCAGGCTGAGCGACGGCAATTGGAAGACCCGATTGGAACTCGGCGCTGTGTCCGATGAATTTCGCCTCATGAACCATACGTTCAATCGCATGATCGAGGAGATCCGGCATTTGAAGATTGACGTGTATGAGGAAAAACTGAATCACCAGAAAGCCGAATTGAAGCAGCTGCAATTGCAGATCAATCCCCATTTCTTCCTGAACTCGCTCAACATCATTTACAATCTGGCTACCGTGCGGGATTATGCGATCATTCAGGAGATGACCAAATGTCTGGTCGCCTATTTCAGATTTATCTTTCAGAGCGATGCATTCTACGTTCTGTTGCGCGACGAGCTTGCCCATACCCGCAATTACTTGCGTATTCAGCAATTGCGGTTCCCGCAGCGTCTCACGTTCCGGATTGACGTCGACGACGATGCGCTGAATTGTCCGATTCCGCCGCTGGTCATTCAGAATGTCGTCGAGAATTCCATCAAGCACGCCTTCAATCTCGATGACACGCTGGATATCCGGATTGAAGTATCGGCGGCCGGAACCGGAAGCGAGCGCAGGCTTCTCGTCCGGATTGCGGACAACGGGCCGGGGTTCCCGCCGGAAGTGTTGGACCTGCTGAGGCAGGAGCGGGATCTGGTCCAGGACGAGGGGAGACGAATCGGCATCTGGAACCTGAGACGCCGTCTGAGACTGCTGTATCCTTCCGGCTACCGCCTGACGTTCGAGAACGCTGCCGGGGGCGGGGCCTTGGTCACGATGGAACTTGCGATCGGCAACGAGGGGGGAACGAAGCATGTGTCGCATCTTGCTGGTTGACGACGAGGTGCACGCCGTACGCGGATTGCAGGCGGGCGTTCGATGGGAGACGCTCGGTATCCGGGAAGTCTGCACGGCGCACAGCCTGAAGCAGGCGCAGGAAGTTTTCTCACACACGTCCATTGACGTGATGATCTGCGACATCGAGATGCCGAACGGTTCCGGGCTGGATCTGCTCGCATGGGTGCGCGAGCATCGGCCCGAGACGGTGACGGTGTTTCTCACCTGTCATTCGGAGTTCGCATTCGCGCAGCGCGCCCTCCAGCTCCAGTGCTTTGACTATCTGCTGAAGCCGGTGGATTACGGAGATCTGGAATCCGTGGTGTCCCGGGCGCTGGAGAAGCGCAGGCAGGAGCGGGAGCGGATCATGCTGGAGGAGACGAGCCGGCGGTATGCCCGTCTGTGGGAAGAATACCGGCCGATGCGCAAGGAACTGTTCTGGAAGGACATCGTCGAGAAGACCGTGCCCTCCGTCCCGGACAAGATCCGCGAACATGCGGAACGCCGTCACGTGCTTCACAACCCCTTGACACGCTACGTGCCCGTGTACATTCGGGTTCAACGTTGGCATGTGACGTTGTCGGAGCGCGATGAACGGATCATGGAATACGCGCTGCGGAAAGCTGCCGAAGAGAAGCTGTGCGGGAACCTGCCGGACGCCGCGATCGTTCGCGTCGGAAACGGCGAGATGCTCGTCCTGATCCCGTCAGGCGAATCCTGTGACGAACAGGCGGCCGTCCGCCTGCAGCGCGACTGTCAGGAATTCATTCAGTCGTGCAGGTTGTATTTCCGCTGCGAATTGTGCGGTTACATCGGAAAGCCCGTCCAATCACACGAGATGGCGGAGATGTACCGCAGACTGCAGCAGATGGACCGGGATAATGTCACCCGGGTCAACGAAGCGATCTTGCTGGTTGATCATAACGGCGCCCCCAAACCGATCGAACCGTTGCCGATCGAACTGTGGGTGGAATGGTTGAAAGCCGGCGAGAAGAAACGGCTTCTGGACGATCTGGCGCGGTATCTGGAAGACGCCCGGGAGCGCCGCACGCTCGACGCGTCCAGATTGCAGCGCATCTATCAGGACTTCGTGCAGGCGGTATTCTTCGTGCTGTATTGGAAGGGCTTACAGGCCCATGAAGTGTTTGACGGCAACCTGCTTACGGACCGGCCGGACGAGGTGCTGCGATCCGTCCATACGTTCCGGGAATGGGCCGGGCTTGTCGTCGAAGTGGCGGTCGACCGGCTGCATCACGATGAAGCGAACCGGTCCGTCATCGAACGGGCGAAGCAGTATATCCGGCAGCAGCTCGGCGAGCAGGAGCTGTCCAGGGAACAGATCGCCCGGCACGTCTATCTGAATCCCGATTACCTGACGCGCCTGTTCAAGAAAGAGACCGGCATGTCAATCTCCGACTATCTGCAGCAGCAGCGGATCGAGTACGCCAAGCATCTGCTGACCCATTCCGATCAGCCGGTCAGCGCGGTTGCCCTGTCCGCCGGTTACGCCAACCTGTCGTATTTCTCCACCTTGTTCAAGAAGACGACCGGTCTGACCCCCGTGGAGTTTCGCCGGCAAATGCGGCACACCGGCTGAACATGTCAAGATTGTGAAAACAGAAAGTCGGATGAGTGGTCGGCCGGCCCCGCCCCCCGACTCTATAATTCGAGATAACTTCACCCAAGGGGGTATGCCAAGTGGCAAGCAACAAGCGGAAATTATGGGCTCTCACGTTGAGTTTGCTGCTGATCGCCGGGCTTCTGGCGGCGTGCGGCGGAGGATCCGGCTCGGGCTCCGGGAACTCGAAAGGTTCGTCGGGCGGCGGACAATCGTCCGGATCCGGCGAAAAGCCGGTCGAACTGATCTTCGCCATGCCGAATACGGGCACGCCCATGAACGACCTGGAGCTGGTCCAGGAAGAAATCAACAAGATCGCTTTGCAGAAAATCAACGCCACGGTCAAGTTCACGCTGATTGACTGGGCCGCCTGGAACCAGCAGATCAATCTCGTGCTGGCCGGCAATGAACAGCTCGATCTGCTCGTCACTTCGGCGTACATGAACTACTCCAGCATGGTGGCGAAAAATCAGCTGATCCCGCTCGACGATCTGCTGCAGCAATACGGCCAGGGGATCATGGAAGCGATGGACCCGGTGTTCTATGAGGGCACGCGGATCAACGGCAAAATCTACGGCGTCTCCAGCTTCCGGGAGCTGGTCGCGGATTACGGCTTCAACGCCCGCAAAGATCTGCTGGACAAGCATCAGATCGATCTGAGCCAGGTCAAATCGTTCGAAGATCTGGAGCCGATCTTCCAGCTGATCAAGGAGAAGGAGCCGGGCATGATTCCGCTCGTGCAGCGGAACACGAGCAACACGGTCGTGAACGACATGATTGCCTCCCGCGTCGACAATCTCGGAGACGGGATGGGCGTGCTGATGCTGGACGACAACAACACGACGGTCGTCAATCTGTACGAGACGCCGCAATATCGGGAAGCGGTCGAACTGGCGCGGAAGTGGTACAACGCGGGTTACATCGCGTCCGATGCGGCAACGAGTCAGGAAGGCTACGTCGCGCTGATGAAGGCGGGCAAAGGATTCGGCTATTTCTCGAACATGAAGCCAGGATTTGAAGCGCAGGAGACCGGCCTGATCGGCTACGAGATCGAAGGCGTGCGCCTCACGCCTGCGGTGGGCGGTTCTTCCGGTCCCGTCGCGTTCATGATTTCGATTCCGAGCAATTCGAAGCATCCGGAGAAAGCGATGCAATTCATGAACCTGCTCTATACGGACGCCGACATCATGAACCTGCTGACGCTCGGGATCGAAGGCAAGCACTACGTGAAGACGGACAATGGCCAGGTGCGCGTGCCGGACGGCGTGGAAAGCAGCGGCTATGTGTTCAACCAATGGCTGATCGGCAACAACTCCCTGACGTATGTATGGGAAGGCTGGGACCCGAACCAGTGGGAGAATCTGAAGGCGTTCAACCGCAACGCCGTCTACTCGCCCGCGCTCGGCTTCCTGTTCGATGCCAACAAGGTCAAGACAGAGGTGGCGGCCGTAAGCAACGTCATCAGCGAGTACAAGGCCGGTCTTGAGTCCGGCGCCGTGGATCCGAATGTGCTGCCGAAATTCATCGAAGATCTGAAGAAGGCCGGAATCGACACGATCATCGCCGAGAAACAGCGGCAATTGGATGAATTCCTGGCTGCGAACCAGTGACATTCCGGCAACCGGCCAAGAAGGGCCCCGGCTGCCCCCGGCGATCGGGGCCCTTCCGATTGCAAGCCATGACGGAGGGAACCTGATGAACCAATCACGATGGCGCAAGTTCCGGAAACGGGTCGTCCGACATCGCATGCTCATCCTGATGGCACTGCCGGGGCTCGCCTATCTGGTGATCAACAACTATCTGCCGATGCTCGGCGTGACCATCGCGTTCAAGGAAATCGACTATTCCCGCAAAGGTCTGTTCAACCTGTTGTTCGGACATGAATGGATCGGCTTCAAAAACTTCGAGTACCTGTTCCGGACGGACGACGCCTACACCATCACGCGCAATACGATCCTGTACAACGGCTTGTTCATCGTCCTGAACACGGTTGTGGCGATCGCCGTGGCGATCGTGCTGAACGAGATCAGAAGCCGCTTCATGTCGCGGCTGTACCAGAGCCTGATCCTGCTGCCCTACCTGATCTCCATGGTCATCGTCGGATACCTCGCGCTCTCGATGCTCAATGTGGAGAACGGCTTCATGAACAAGACCATCCTGCCGCTGCTGGGCATCGATCCCGTATCCTGGTACAGTGAACCGGCCTACTGGCCGTATATCCTGACCTTCGTGAACCTGTGGAAGAACGTCGGCTACCTGTGCATCATCTACCTGGCCGCCATTGTCGGCATCAACCACGAGTACTATGAAGCCGCCGTCATCGACGGCGCCAGCAAGTGGCAGCAAATCACGCGCATCACCGTGCCGCTCATTGCGCCCACCATCACCATCATGATGCTGCTGGCGGTCGGACGGATCTTCTATTCCGATTTCGGGCTGTTCTACCAGGTGCCGCTCAACTCGGGCGCGCTCAAACCGACGACGGATGTCATCGACACGTATGTGTACCGCGGTCTGATGACGCTTGGCGACATCGGCATGTCGTCGGCAGCGGGCTTGTACCAGTCGGCCGTCGGTTTCGTCCTGATCCTGCTGTCCAACTGGCTCGTCAGAAGAAGAAGCAGGGACCAAGCCCTGTTCTGATGCGGAAGGAGAGGTCACGATGCGAACGAACGCGGTACAGCAAACATTATTCCACGCGATCATGGCGGCGCTTTCCGCAGCGTGTTTGTTTCCGTTCATCCTGCTCTTCGTCGTTTCGTTCTCCGACGAGCAGTCGATCATTCTCAACGGCTACGCCCTGATCCCCGACAGTTTCAGTCTCGAAGCTTACCGGTATCTGTGGGGCCAGCTGACGCCGCTGGCGCGCGCCTACGGCATCACGGTGCTCATTACGGCGGTCGGCACGATCACGGGCCTGCTGATCTCGTCCCTGCTGGCGTACTCGCTGTCGCGGGACGAAATGCCGCTGCGGCGCGTGCTGTCGTTCCTGGTGGTGTTCACCCTGCTGTTCAACGGCGGACTGGTGCCCACCTACCTGGTCTACACGGAAGTGTTCCACCTGAAAAATACGCTGCTGGCGCTCATTGTGCCGGGGCTTTTGACCAACGCCTTTTTCATTCTGATCATCCGCACGTTCTTCAAAATGTCGATCCCGGGCGCGGTCATCGAATCGGCCTACATCGACGGGGCATCGGAATGGACGATCTTCAGCCGGATCATCCTGCCGCTGTCGCTGCCCATTCTGGCCACGATCGGCATGATGCTCACGATCGCGTACTGGAATGATTGGTTCAACGGGCTCATCTACATTACCAATCCGAAACTGTACAGCATCCAGAATCTGCTCAACCGGATGCTGAGCAACATCCAGTTTCTGATGCAGAACGATCTGGGCGGACGTTCGTCGGAATCGCTGGCCCAGATGCCCATGAACGCGGTGCGCATGGCGATGGCGGTCATCGGCATTCTGCCGATTCTGTGCATTTATCCGTTCTTCCAGAAGTATCTGGTGAAAGGTCTGGTTATCGGCGCGGTCAAAGGCTGAGCCGCAGACCGGATTTGATCGAAAGTTGACAGGAGGGGTTCGATGGATTCGCAAACGCCGCAAACAAGGGATGTCCGCGCGCTCGTGCGGCAGATGACTTTGGAAGAGAAGGCCTCGCTTCTGTCGGGACGCGACTTCTGGACGACGAAGCCGATCGAACGGCTCGGCATTCCGTCCGTCATGATGACCGACGGACCGCACGGCCTGCGGAAACAGCGGGCAGACGCCGACAATCTGGGGCTGTTCGACAGCGTGCCCGCGACCTGCTTCCCGACGGCGGCGGCGCTCGCCAGCTCCTGGGATCGCGGCCTCATCCGCGAGGTGGGCGAAGCGCTCGGCGAGGAGTGCCAGGCCGAAGATGTGGCGATTCTGCTCGGGCCGGGGGCGAACATCAAGCGCTCGCCGCTGTGCGGACGCAACTTTGAATATTTCTCGGAAGATCCGTACCTGTCGTCGGAAATGGCGGCGCATCACATCCTCGGCGTCCAGAGCAAGGGCGTCGGCACGTCGCTCAAGCATTACGCGGTCAACAACCAGGAGCACCGCAGAATGTCGGTCGACGCGGTCGTCGACGAGCGGACGCTGCGCGAGATTTATCTGGCCAGCTTCGAAGGCGCGGTCAGGCAGGCGCAGCCCTGGACGGTCATGTGCTCGTACAACAAGGTGAACGGCACCTACGCATCCGAACATCCGGAGCTCCTGACCCGCATCCTGAAAGAAGAGTGGGGCCACGAAGGATTCGTCGTCTCTGACTGGGGAGCCGTCAACGACCGGGCGGCGGGCGTTGCGGCCGGTCTGGAGCTGGAAATGCCGGGCAATGGCGGCATCAACGACCGGAAAGTCGTGGAAGCGGTGCGGAATGGCAGCCTGCCGGAGGACGTGCTGGATCGGGCCGTCGAGCGGCTGCTGACCATCATTCTGAGGGCGGTAGACAGCAGGAAGCCGGGTGCAAGCTATGATGCGGATGCGCATCACCGGCTGGCGCGCAGGGCCGCCGGCGAGAGCATGGTGTTGCTGCGCAACGAAGACGGCACGCTGCCGCTTGAGAAGTCCGGCCGGATCGCGGTAATCGGCGAGCTCGCCGTGAAGCCGCGCTACCAGGGCGGCGGCAGCTCCCACGTCAAGCCGACGCGGCTGGACAACCCGCTCGACGAAATCCGCCGTTCGGCGGGACCCGCCGCGAAAGTCGTCTATGCGCAAGGCTACGAACTGGCGAACGATGCGGCGGATGACCGGCTGGTGGAAGAGGCGCTGCAGGCGGCGGCCGCGGCCGATGTCGCCGTCATTTTCGCCGGATTGCCGGAGAGTTGGGAGTCGGAAGGGTTCGACCGCACCCATCTGCGGATGCCGGGCAATCAACAGTCGCTGATCGAAGCGGTGGCGGGCGTGCAGGAGCGGGTTGTCGTCGTCTTGTGCAACGGTGCGCCCGTGGAAATGCCGTGGCTCGGCCACGCGAAAGCGGTGCTGGAGGCCTATCTGGGCGGCCAGGCGATGGGCGGCGCGGTGGCCGACGTGCTGTTCGGCGACGTCAATCCGTCGGGCAAACTGGCGGAGACGTTCCCGCACAAGCTGTCCGACAACCCTTCGCACCTGTTCTTCCCGGGTGAAGGGGACCGCGTCGAATACCGGGAAGGGCTGTTCGTCGGCTACCGGTATTACGACGCGAAGGAGATCGAGCCGCTGTTCCCGTTCGGGCACGGCCTCAGCTACACGACGTTTGCCTACGAGAAGATCGAGATCGACCGCGCGCGGATGAGCGACGGGGAGACGGCCGAAGTGCGCGTCACGATCGCCAACACCGGCGAGCGGGCGGGCAAAGAGATTGTACAGCTCTACGTCCGCGACCGGGAAAGCTCCGTCATCCGTCCGGTCAAGGAATTGAAAGGGTTCGCCAAGGTGGAACTTCAGCCCGGCGAGCGGAAAACGGTGACGTTCAGGCTGGGCAAACGCGCCTTCGCCTACTACGAGCCGGCCATCCGGGATTGGCGTGTGGAGAGCGGGGAGTTCGACATCCTCGTCGGCGCATCGTCGCGGGACATCCGGCTGCAAGGCTCCATTTATGTCGAGTCGACGGTGACGCTGCCCTGGGTCATTCACCGCAACACGCTGATCGGCGACCTGCTGGCGGACGAGCGGACGGCGCCGTACGTCAGACGGATGCTGGAGAAGAATGCCCCGTTCGGCAGTGCGCCGACGGAGGAGCTCAAGGTCATGCTGGAAGCGTTCTTGAAATACATGCCGCTGCGCAACATCGCCAGCTTCAACCGCGAATCGGCGACGGATCTGGACGCGCTGCTGGAAGAACTGAACCGTCTCGTCTCTTCGACGTGAGCTTGCCGAACTTTCGGCTGCTTCGGGATGCCGGAACCGCGGCGTCGCGAGGCAGCCGTTCTTGGTTCGTCAGCCGCGGGCGTCAATGACCTCTTTCAGTACCCGGACGAACTTCCGGGCGGCCAGCGAGAAGCGCTGCTGCCGGGACCGGATCCAGCCGAACCGCAGGGAGAGCCCGTTGTCCGCAATGTCGAGCGGGATGATGTCGCCGGACTGGACATAGGGGTCCTGGCCGACCGAGAAATCCGGATAGAAGCCGATGGCGATGCCTTCGCTGATCATCTTCTTGGCCGCTTCCGTATAGCCGAGGGAGACCAGGATGTTCAGGTCATCGGTGCCGAGCAGCTTCCGCAGGTAATCCACCTGCCGGTATTCGTGCTGCAGGGTGATCAGCGGCTGACGGGCGATCAGCTCGCGGGGAACCGGATTTTGCAGCGGGATGGAAGAGTGCCGGCCGACATAGACGACATAGGTGCCGCTCAGCAGAGGGGCAAATTCGATGCGCGGATCGAACGTCTCGCCGGGCTGGCACGATACGATGCCGATGTTCACCTGTTCGGCCAGCACCTCCTGCACGATCTGGTTGGTGCCCGCCTCCTTCACTTCCAGGCGTACGTTGGGATGCTGCTTCTTGTAGCGGGACAGCGTCTCGCTGAGGAACGTGTTCATCATGCTCGGGATGGCGGCGATCTGCAGCCGGCCTTCGATCTGATCGGTCTCGGAGCGCGCTTCCTCGCACAATTCTTCAACCATGTTCAGAATGTTCTGGGCTTTGGGAAGCAGCGCGCGGCCGATGGGCGTAAGCCGGACGCCCGCCCGCGATCTCGTGAACAACTGCACGTTCAGTTCCTGTTCCAGCCCCTTGATGGCCTGGCTGATGCTCGGCTGGGCAATGTGCAATCGTTCGGCTGCGAGCGAGAACGACTGTTGGCGGGCCACTTCCACAAAATATTGCAACTGTTCGGTCCGCATGGGCGAGACTTCACCGCTTTCGCAATAAAATAGGAAAAGCCTATACAAACATTATATTTACGTATTTTACATAAGAAAACACTATATTTACAATGATCCGTAAGGAGTCGGAGAGGTCGCCGCAGACCGCCGAAACAAACAGATCAACATGGGAGGACGGGCAAGATGGGACCGTTGTCGGGCATCAAGGTGATCGAGATCGCGCATTGGCTGGTCGCCCCGTACTGCGCCAATATGTTGGCCGACCTGGGCGCCGATGTCATCAAAATCGAGCCGCCGCAGGGCGATCAGGTCCGGAAGGCCGGCAGCCATTTCAAGGATGGCGAAAGTTACCTGTTCGCGGCCTACAACCACGGGAAACGTTCGATCGCGGTCAACCTCAAGGAGCCGGAGGGCGTGCGCATCGTCCACCGGCTGGCGCGCGAGGCCGACGTGATCATCGAGAACTACCGGCCCGGCACGTGTGACAAGCTCGGGGTCGGCTACGAACAGATTCGCGCGATCAATCCGCGGATCGTCTATTGCTCCATTTCGGCGTTCGGCGATACGCCCGCATACGTCAAGCGACCGGGCATGGACCCGATTGTGCAGGGAATGGGCGCCGTCATGAGCCTGACGGGCCGACTGGACGGCGAACCGATGCTGGTCGGCGTTCCCGTCGCGGACATTTCCACCGCGTACATGGCGTTCGGCGCCATTTGCGCCGCGCTGGTGGATCGGGAGCGGACGGGAGCCGGGCAGCACATCCGGCTCAATCTGATCGATACGATGGTGTTCAATCTGTCCACCCGGTTCGCGCAGTACGTGGCCACCGGACAGTCGCCGAAGCCGCACGGGAATCAGCACGCGGAGGTCGTACCGTATCAGGCTTTTCCGACGCATGACGGATGGCTGATGGCGGGAGCGCAGAGCGACGAAGCCTGGCGAACGTTCTGCGAGGCGATCGGCTGCCCGGAACTGGCGGACCACGAGCGGTTCCGCACGAACCGGCTGCGCCTGGAGTACCGCGAAGAGCTGACGGAACGGCTCAATGCGATCTTCTCGACCCGCACGACGGACGAGTGGTGCCGAATCTTCGAGGCCCGCGGGGTGCTGCACGGCCCGGTCTGGAACGTGGAGCAGCTGGTGACGAGCGATCTCATTCAAGACCACGGTTTGATCGAGGAAGTCGAACACCCGGTATTCGGACGATTGCCGGTCATTCGGACACCGATCCGGTATTCCGAGCGCGAGGTGAAGGTCCGGAGCTCGCCGCCGCTGCTGGGGCAGCATACCCGGGAAATTCTGCTGGAGCTGGGCTATTCGGATGGCGATGTCGCGGAACTGGCGGAACGGGGCATCGTGCGGGAAAGCCGCGCCGGCCGTCTCGGCGCCGCGGCGGGCGAAGGAGTGGATTAACCATGGCGTCCCGATGGCCCGAACGGGTACGGATCCGGGAAGTGGGCCCCCGCGACGGCCTGCAGAATGAGCCGGGTTTCGTGCCGACCGCCGTCAAGCTGGAATGGATTGACCGCCTGGCGGATGCCGGTCTGACCTACATCGAGGTGACGTCGTTCGTCAGTCCGAAGTGGATTCCGCCGCTGGCCGATGCGGAGGAAGTCGCCGCCGCGCTCCGCCGCCGCGAAGGCGTCACCTATGCGGCGCTGGTGCCGAACATGCGCGGACTGGAGCGGGCGCTGCGCGCGGGAATCGACGAGGCGGCGGTATTCATGTCCGCCAGCGAAACGCATAACCGCAAGAACATCAACAAATCGATTGACGAGACATTGCCGGTGCTGCGGGAAGTGGCATCGGCGGCGAAGGCGGCCGGCAAGACGGTGCGGGGGTATTTGTCCACCGTGTTCGGATGTCCCTATGAAGGGGCCGTTTCCGTGGAACAGGCGGTCCGTTTGACGGAGGCGCTGCTGGAGATGGGCGTCGATGAAGTGTCGCTCGGCGACACGATCGGCGTCGGCCATCCCCGGCAGGTGGAGGCGGTGCTGACGGAGCTGCTCGGACGGGTGCCGCCGGACAAGATCGCCCTTCATTTCCACAATACGAACGGACTGGCGCTGGCCAACACCGTCATTGCGCTGCAGATGGGCATCCGGACCTTCGATGCGTCCTGCGGCGGACTGGGCGGCTGTCCGTATGCGCCGGGCGCCGCGGGGAACGTGTCCACCGGCGACATGGTCCGCATGCTGCACGCGATGGAGGTGCGGACGGGCGTCGACATGACGAAACTGTCGGAGGCTTCGGCGTTCATTTTGCAAGCGCTGTCGCGAACCGGATGAATAACTCGCGGTAACGATGACCGATTCGAGGGGGAATGACGGTGGCTGAACTTGATCTTTTCGTCTCCCGGCTCAGACAGGGATTGCCCGAGCCCAGATATGAAGCCGGGCAGATGCGCGAATACCGGGTAGCCATGCGCGACGGCGCGGAACTGTACACCCGCGTATACCTGCCGGAAGGTTCGGGGCCCTGGCCCGTCGTGCTCATCCGCAACCCGTACGCCGGAACGGTGCCGATGCTCGAGGTGACGGCCGCCATCTGGAACGAGTACGGCTATGCCGCGGTCGTGCAGGACTGCCGCGGAACGGGCAAGTCCGGAGGCGAATGGACGCCCTTCGTGAACGAGCGCCTGGACGGACTCGACACGATCGACTGGATCATCAGGCAGCCATGGATGGACGGCAACATCGGCACCTACGGGCATTCGTATCTGAGCGCCGTGCAGCTCGCGATGGCGGACCGCTTCCCGCAGGAAGTGAAGGCGATGGTGCTGTCCGGCTACTCGACGGAACGGTTCAGGAGCCACTACATGAACGGCATGTTCCGGATGGATGTCTACACCGGATGGGCGCTCGAGAACGCGGGAACCGAGCCGCTTGACCCGCGGGATCTGTTCGCAAGGGCCGTCTCGGTCCGGCCGCACATCGAAATGGATGAGCGGCTGTTCGGAAAGCGGCTGCCCTGGTACCGGCAATGGATCACCAGCACGAGCCCGCTGGACGATTACTGGAGCAACGGATTCTGGGCCGAGCTGCGGGAAATCCCGAAGTACATCCAGACGCCCGTGCTGATGGCGGCCGGATGGTTCGACCACCATCTGGACGGCATGCTCAGGGACTACCGGAAATTGCCGCAGGGCACCCGTGCGATGAGCCGCCTGATCGTCGGACCGTGGGTGCATACGCTCGCGCCTTCCGGGGATCTGGAATATCCGGACGGGGAGCTCAACCTGATGGCCGAAGCGATCCGCTGGTTCGACCATCACCTCAGGGGGAGCAAGGAGGCGCCGCCGGCGGGCGAGACGATGACCTACGTGGTGCGGGAAGGGCGCTGGCGCCGCTGGACGGACGGCTTCGAGGCGAACGGCCGACGCGTCCTGTACCTGGCGGGCGGAGACAAGGCGCCATACCGGATCACGGATGTGCCGGACCTTCAGGAAGGCCGAATCGGATATCGGTACGATCCGTTAAACCCCGTGCCGACACGCGGCGGAGCGGGACTGTTGCGCTATCTCTCCGGCGCGCCCGACGCGCCGAAGCCGGCCAGCCTGCGCCAGGAACCGCCGGGATACCGCGATGACGTCATCAGCTTCCTGTCTGATCCGCTGGATGAGGATTTGCCCATTGCGGGCAGCGTCAAGGTTCATCTGCATGTCAGCTCCGATGCGCCGGATACGGCGTTTACGGTGAACCTGATGGAGGTGGCTCCCGATGGCGCCGCCTACAATATCCGGGACGGCATCACCAGTCTGTCCTTCCGCAACGGCGCTCAACTGCCGGTCGAATACATTCCCGGCAGCGTGGAAGAGGTCACGATCGAACTGTGGCCGATCACCTGGACGGTGCGCAGAGGCTTCCGGCTCCGGCTCGACGTGTCATCATCGAATTTTCCGGCCTATCACGCCCACTCGAACACGTCCGGATGCTGGGCGCTGCAGGCGGATACGCGGGTTGCCGGCCAAGGGATTCACCTCGGCGGCCAATACCCGTCGCGGATCGAAATTCCGACCGCCGATGAAAGGAGTTGAATGCCTCTCATGTCCGAAGCGGTAATTGTAAGCGCTGTCCGGACGCCGATTGGCAAGTTCATGGGCAGTCTGAAAGATATGTCCGCGGCAAGGCTCGGCGAGATTGTCGTCCGGGCTGCGGTTGAACGGGCCGGCATTGCGCCGGCCATGGTGGACGAAGTCATCATGGGCAATGTCCTGCAAGCCGGCGAAGGTCAGAATCCGGCGCGCCAGGCCGCCCTGGCGGCAGGGCTGCCGCAGGAGACGCCGGCCGTCACCATCAACAAGGTTTGCGGCTCAGGGTTGAAGGCGGTGCAATTGGCGTGGCAGGCTATCCGCTGCGGCGATCAGACGACGGTTGTCGCGGGCGGCATGGAGAACATGAGCCGGGCGCCCTATCTGCTCCCGGACGCGCGCGGCGGCCTGCGCATGGGACACCGCACGGTCATCGACAGCATGATCGCGGACGGCCTGTGGTGCGCCATCGGGGACCATCATATGGGCATTACCGCAGAGAACTTGTGCGAACGGCTTGACCTCACGCGGGAGGAACTGGACCGGATCGCCTTGGAAAGCCAGCGGAAGGCCGCCGCAGCCATCGAGGCCGGGCGGTTCCGGGAAGAAATCGTCCCGGTGGACATTCCGGCGCGCGGCGGCAAGACGGTCCGGTTCGAAGCGGATGAATATCCGCGGCCGGACACGACATTGGAGGCGCTGGGCGCGCTGCGCCCGGCGTTCAGGCCGGACGGCCTGGTGACCGCGGGCAACGCCTCGGGCATCAATGACGGAGCCGCGGCGGCCGTCATCATGAGCGCGGAGAAGGCGCGGGCGCTCGGGCTGAAGCCGATGGCGGTCATCCGGTCCGTCGCTTCGGCGGGCGTCGATCCGGCGGTCATGGGGCTGGGGCCCGTGCCCGCCGTCCGCAAGGCGCTGGACCGGGCCGGGATCGGCCTCGCCGATGTCGGCCTCGCCGAACTGAACGAAGCGTTCGCCGCCCAGATGCTCGCCTGCCGGAAGGAACTGGAGCTCGATCCGGCCATCGTGAATGTGAACGGCGGCGCCATCGCCTTGGGCCATCCGATCGGCGCCAGCGGCGCGCGCATCCTGGTCACGCTGCTGCACGAGATGGCGCGGCGGGATGTCCGGTACGGACTGGCCGCCCTGTGCATCGGCGGCGGGCAGGGCATCGCCGCCGTGGTGGAACGGCCGGACGCAAGCTTGAGGGAGGGTGACCGATGAAACCGGTCTATGCATCATTTCTTGAAGCGACCCGCGATATTCCGGACGGCGCCGTGCTCATGATCGGCGGGTTCGGACTTGTCGGCATCCCGGAAAACCTGATTCTCGCGCTGGCGGAGCGGGATGTGCGGAATCTGACCGTCATCTCCAACAACTGCGGCGTGGACGATTGGGGACTCGGATTGCTGCTGCAGAGACGGCAAATCCGCAAGATCATCGCTTCTTATGTCGGCGAGAACAAGGAATTCGAGCGCCAGGTGCTGGCCGGCGAAATCGAGGTCGAGCTGATCCCGCAAGGGACGCTGGCCGAGAAAATCCGCGCCGGCGGCGCGGGCATCCCGGCGTTCTACACGCCCGCGGGGGTCGGCACGCCGGCTGCCGAAGGCAAGGAAGTCCGCGTGTTTGGCGGCAAGGAATACGTGCTGGAACATGCGCTGCGGGCCGATTTCAGCCTGATTCGCGCGGCGAAGGCGGACCGCATGGGCAATCTGATCTACAACAAGACGGCACGCAACTTCAATCCGATGATGGCCGCGGCCGGCGCCGTCACCATCGCCGAAGTGGAGGAGCTCTGCGAGACGGGAACGTTCGACCCGGACGCGATCCATACGCCGGGGATCTATGTGCAGCGGCTCATCGTCGGGCGACAGCAGAAGCGGATCGAGCGGCGGGCGGTTCGCGGATAGCGTTCCGGATTGTCCCTCCGAAGGAGCCATTCGAAGCCGGACAATGGACTGAACCAGCGCGAAAGCGAGGAGAGAATCATGAGCGCGGATCGAACGGCCGGAAGAGAGAAGCTGGCCAGAAGGGCCGAGAAGGAGATCTCTTCCGGAAACTACGTCAACCTGGGCATTGGCATTCCCACGCTGGTGGCGAATTACATCGCGCCGGACAAACAGGTGATGCTTCATTCCGAGAACGGTCTGCTCGGCGTCGGCCCGTATCCGACGGAAGCCGAAGTGGACCCGGATCTGATCAACGCGGGCAAGGAAACGGTGACGGCGGTGCCCGGCGCCGCTTTCTTCGACAGCGCGGAGTCGTTCGCCATGATTCGCGGCGGCCATCTCGACCTCGCCATCCTGGGCGGCATGGAAGTGTCCGAGGCGGGCGATCTCGCCAACTGGATGATTCCCGGCAAAATGGTCAAGGGCATGGGCGGCGCGATGGACCTGGTGCACGGCGCGAGGCGCATCATCGTCGTGATGGAGCATGTCAGCAAGAACGGCTCGCCGAAGATCGTCCGGCAATGTTCGCTGCCCCTGACCGGCCGGGGGGTCGTGAACCGGATCATTACCGACCGGGCCGTCATTGATGTGACGCCGGGCGGACTGCTGCTCCGGGAAGCGGCCGTCGGATTTGCCGTTGACGATATTCGCGCATGTACGGAACCCGACTTGTTGGTGGCGGACGATTTGATTTTGGACGCTTATTGAATGGCCGACAATGATAAAAAAGCCGGGGAGCGGCCCGGTGCAAGGTGAGGTCGATATGGACGAATTCGGCTGCAAGACGTATCGTGTGGAAATGCGGGACGGCGTGCGCCTGGCCACCCACGTGCATTTTCCCGAGGGAAGCGGGCCGTGGCCGGTCATTTTCAGCCGGTCGCCGTATCCCGGGATGCTGCCGTTCTGGCACGAACAGGCGAAGTTCTGGACCCGCCATGGATATGTCTTCGTCATCCAGGAGTGCAGAGGGACGGGGGCATCGGAGGGAGAATGGGTTCCGTTCGCGCATGAGGAGCAGGACGGACTGGACAGTCTCGGGTGGCTCGTCCGGCAGCCGTGGATGGACGGCAACGCGGCCACCTACGGCTCTTCCTACTGCGGCGTCGTGCAATGGTGCATGGCGGACCGGCTGCCGCCCGAAGTGAAGACGATGTGCATCGGCTTTACCGGCATCGAGCGATACCGGCAGAACTATATGAACGGCATGTTCCGGCACGATATCTACACCTCCTGGGCGCTCGGCAATTCCGGCGTGCCGGGAGCGGCAAGACGCCCCGGACTGTATCGGGAGGCGCTGGCCGTCCGCCCGCACGTCGAGATGGACGAGCGGCTGTTCGGCCGCAGGCTGCCGTGGTACCGGGACTGGGTGACCGAGGTCAGTCCCGACAGTCCGTACTGGAGGAACGGCTTCTGGGCCGAATTGAAGGAGAAGCCGGTCAAGACCCGCGTTCCGGTCATGATGACGGCCGGCTGGTTTGACCACAACCTGGAAGCTTCCGTGATCAGCTTCGACAAGCTGCTGGAGGATGTTCGCGCGCGGAGCGCGCTCATCATCGGTCCGTGGATCCACACCGAGGGAGTGTCCGGCGACCTTGAATATCCGGGTCACGACCGGTTCGGCCCCAGGCAGCGGGACGCCGCACTGGCCTGGTTCAACCATCATCTGAAAGGGATGGACCCGGAGCTTGCGCCCGGCATCCAAACCTACATCATCCGGGAGAACCGCTGGCAGGCATGGACGGGCGGCATCGGCGCGGGCGGGCTGCGGGCGTTCCATCTCCATCCGCAGCCCGTTGATGCGGCGGCCCGCTTGCTGTCAACGGAGAAGGCGGCGGAACCTTCGTCCGTCTCGTATCGCTACGATCCGGACAATCCGGTGCCTTCGCGCGGCGGGGCGGCGGTCATGCATTACCTGACCGGGGACCCCGACGCGGTGCCGCCGGCGAGCGTGGTCCAGCCGCCGACGGGTGCGCGGGCGGATGTCATCAACTTCGTCTCGGAGCCGCTGGCGGAAGATTTGCGCATCACAGGGCGGATACGCGCCCGCCTGTTCGTCCGTTCCGATGCGGAAGACACGGCCTTCACCGTCCAGGTTATGGAGGTCTTGCCGGACGGGAAAGCCGTCAATATCCGGGACGGCATTACGAGCCTCGCCTATCGGAATGGCGCAACTGTCCCGATTCGATATACTCCGGGCGATGTGGTGGAGGCTGTCATCGAGCTTTGGCCGATCACCTGGACGGTGAAGCGGGGATCCCGCATTCGGGTGGACGTGTCATCATCGGATTTTCCCGCCTATCACGTCCACCCCAACATCGCCGGCACATGGGCGTTGATTGCGGACACGAGAGCAGCCAGGCAAACGATCCATCTCGGAGGTATGTACGACTCGCGCATCGAATTTCCGGTCGTCTCGGACAAATGATGCGAATCTGAAGCACAAAAGCGATCGCCCGGCCAGTACGGCGTCTTCTCGACACCCTTCCTCGGCCTTCATCAGGTCATCCAGCCGGACGGCCTGTACCGCAGCCAGCAGCGATTCGGCATGTACCGATGGCACATCATGGACCCGATCCGGTTCGACGAGGATTTGAAGGTGACGATCCAGGCGCTCGGTTGGATGCCGGACGGCCGATATCTGTCCCGGCGGGACGACATCGCGTCGACCGCGTTCTGGTATCAGGCGGAGCCGCATGCGTCGTTCGGTCCGATTCCCGGCAGCGACGAGTTGGAAGTGGTCTGACCCTCATCCGCAAAATCCCCGCTCCTTGCACGCTCCGTGCAGGGCGGGGATTTTTTCAGACGATATACGGCGGCGGAACCTTAATCGATCATCATCCGGAAGACGACCGGCATCGAGCTGGACACGGACTTCGTCCGCAAGACCAGCGCATCCCCGTTCCGTTCCCATTCGGGCTGTTCCTCAAAGCCCAATACGCGGATGTCCTTGATTATGCCGTGGAAGTGGGGCGAATGTTCCCGCAAGGACCGAATGCGTACGACACCGTCCTCCGGGTAGGCCAACACGGTCGCGTACAGGTACCGCCCTTTCACCGTAAACCTGATATCTTCGCTTGTAAACCGTTTGGCCGTTCCATCCGTGAAATGGCCTTCCTTGACTTCCGTCGGACCTTCGCCGTAAGTCCGCCAGTATGTCGTGTCGTAGATCGCCTCGCCGTTCACCCGCAGCCAATCGCCGATGGCGAGCAGGATGTTCCGGTCCTCCTCGGGAATCGTGCCGTCCGCTTTCGGCCCGACATTGAGCAGCAGGTTGCCGTTTTTGCTCACGATATCGACCAGATCCTGCACGATTTCCCGGGGAGTTTTGTACGCATTGTTCGGCGTATAGCACCAAGAGTTGCGTGCAACGGCCGTATCGGTCTGCCAATAATACGGCTTCAAATCCGCAAATTGTCCCCTCTCCACGTCGGGAACCGCGGTGCCGAACATGAAGGCGTCATGCTTGTAGTTGATAATGACCGGCTCTCCCCATTCCTCGCCCTTGTTATAGTAGTAAGCGGCGAATTTTTTCAGATAAGGTTTGAACGCGGCGTTTTGGATCCACCAGTCGAAATAGAACACTTTCGGCCGATATTGATCGACCAGCTCGCAGCAGCGGAGCAGCCAGTCTTCCAGAAACTCCTCATGGGGCGGGGAGCCGAACAGATCCTGATGATCGGGTTCGGGCATCGCAGGCCAATAAAAGTCGCCGCAGACGAGCGGCTCCCGGATGTCGGAGTCGAACGCCTTGCCGTGGGACATGAAGAACCAGTGCTCCGCACGATGAGAGGAGACACAGAATGCCAGTCCATGGCGTTCAAACGCCTGTTTCATCTCGCCGAGCAGATCCCGGCACGGCCCTTGTTCATAGGCATTGAATCGCGACAACTCACTTTTGTACATTTGGAAGCCGTCATGATGCTCGGCTACCGGCATCACATATTTGGCGCCGGCCCGGGTGAACAGTTCCGCCCATTCATTCGCATCGAACCTCTCCGCCTTGAACATCGGGATAAAGTCTTTGTAGCCAAAGTGTTGATGTTCTCCGTATGTGGCAAGGTGATGTTCGTACTCCTTCGATCCCCGGATGTACATGTTGCGGGGGTACCATTCATTGCCGAAAGCAGGCACCGAATAAACGCCCCAGTGAATAAAGATGCCGAATTTGGCTTGTCTGTACCAATTCGGCAGTTGAAAAGCCGAAAGCGAATCCCAGTCATCCTTGAATCTTCCCGCCGCAATCTTCTCCTCGATCTTCCGCAGATAAGCTTTTCGGTTCAACATCCGTCAAGCCCGCCTTTCGTTCATGGTTGCACACGACAATTATAACGGCCAAGGCGGCAATTTCATAATTAAAATCGAAAACGGTTACAGATGGGAGTCTAGATATCCAGCGCCTTGTCAATCTTCGCCTGGCCGCCGGACCAGATCTTCTTCGCCGTCCAGTCCATCGGCTCGCCGCTCCAGAACGGGTCCGACACAACCAGGCCGAGCGGCAGGAAGACGACGGTGCACAGGTAGAGGCTGCCCGTATTGATGTACGGCTCGCCGATCCACGGCTGGTGGCCGCGGAAGCCGATGCGGAGCCAGCCGTTGCCGTCGAAGGTGCCCTCCGGCTCGATCATGTTGCGGATGACCGCCGTCAGCGCGGCGCGCGCCTGCGGCTCCGGCAGCGGCTCCGGCAGCCGCCGCAGCAGCGCGAGCTGGGCGAGCAGATGGAACACGCCGAACAGGTAGGCGAGCGACCGCCCGATCGGCGGGAAGGTTCCCTCGGGGGAGATGAGCCGCTCCAGCACTTCCGCGTACCGCTGCGCGCGGCGCAGCACCGGCTCCTTCATCGCCTCCCATTCCGGGTCCTCCGCGCCGACCTCCGCGAGCAGATCGATCAGCATCGGATGGATGACGAAGCTGTTGTGGTAATCCCAGCGGAAATGCGGTCCGTCTCCGTACGCGCCGTCGCCGGCGTACCACTGTTCGTGCTGCTTCAGGGCGTAGTCGACCCGCATCGGGTCCCAGTCTTCGCCCATCCGAAGCAAGGCCGCCTCGATCAGGGCGGAGAACAGCAGCCAGTTGTTGAAGCACGGCTTCCGGCTGCGGGTCTGCTTCAAGGCCGAAGCGACCTGCCCGCGCACCCGCTCCGGCAGCTTCTCCCACAGCTCCGCACGGGGCACGCCCGCTTGCGCCAGACGAACGTGCGCACCCAGCCGGTCTGCAGGATGTCGTCGACGACGGGGCGGAGCGACCTCAAGTACGCGACCAGCCAGCTTTCCAGCTCTGACAGGGAGTCGATCTCGAAGATTTCCCGGTGCAGGCCTCTTCGGCTTGCGTCGTCTGGAAGTATTGCATCGCGTGCACCTTCAGCTTCAGATCGAGCGCCAGCTTGAGCACCCAGTCCTTGATCGCTTCGGGAGGCCGGGGATTGTCCCGGATATAGCCGATCCATCGCCGAACGACGGCGGGCAGCACGTCCGCCCGCCGGTCGAGCAGCGTGTTCCGGAACTCTTCCTTCGCCCGGTCGTAGTAGCGGAACAGCTCGATGCCGGCATAGGTCGGCGGCTGCTTTTTGACCACGGCCCCTTCTTCCAGATAGAAGCGCTGGCCGCCGAGCAGGTCCGCCAGCTCCTTCTGCAGCTCCCGCGGCGCGGCGCACCGTTCACCGATGATGAACGACATCGACAGCTTCAGGGAGCGCCGGAGATGGTGCAGCACTTCCCTGACGCAGGCCGCCGCTTCGTCGTGCGGATTGATTTTCAGGCTCCGCTCGAAGGCGAAGACGAAGATCGACCGCCGCGCGCTGTAGGAGAAATGCACGACCTCCGGGCGGCCGGACGTGATCTCGTCGATCACGTTGTGGATGGCGTAGCGGAGCACGTCTTCGGTCAGGAACCGCTTCCACGCCTGCTGCATGCGGTCGACATGCGCCAGCACCGGGAGGAAGACCGCGTCGTCCGTCCGCAGGCCGAACGACTTCAGCTCCTGCAGCCACGCTTCCGGATGCGGGATCGGCTGATGGATGGCGCTGCGGATGAACGCCTCTTTCATTTTCTCGCGGTTCTTGTCCAGCATGCGGCGAAGCTGCTCCCGCTGACGGTCCGTGAGCCGCTCCTCGTCCAGGGACGCCTTGAACTGACGGAGCAGATCGTGCAGCTCCGACGGGTCGAACGTATCCTTCAGCAGATAGTCCTGCACCTTCAGCTTCATCGCCTGCTGGGCGTAGTGGAACTGGGAATGGCAGGACAGGATCGCCGCCCGGACGTTCGGGTTCATCTCCCGTATGCTCTCGATGAGCCTTCTCCAGCGAGCTGCCGTCCACCTGGGTCCAGGACGGGATGTTGCGCCCGTAGTTGGCGAGCCCTTCCGTCGTGTACCAGCGGATAAACGTGTACGCTTCTTCCTTGTGCTTCGACTTCTCGGCCACCGCCATGAAATCGGTCGTGACGGGCGTGACGCCGATCGGATCGGAAGGATCGTTCTTCGGATACGGCGCGACCGCCACATGGTGGTCCAGCGGGTTCTGCTCCGTGCCGCCGAGCTCGCTGTTCATCCAGCTGCCGATCAGGATCATGCTCGCGTCCTGATTGAAGAACTGGGTGCGGTAATGCAGCTTCTGCGACAGCATGTCCGCGTAGGGCACCGCCGACTGGTCTTCCTTCTCCATCTGCCATCTGAGCTCGAGCGTCTTGCGGAAAAGCGGGCTGTCCAGGTTGGAGGAACCGTCATCTTTCAGAAACTCCGTGGTCAGCTCTTTCGCGTACCGCCCGAAATCGTCCCAGGTCCAGTCCTGCGGTACCGGCAGGCCGGCCGCGTCGAGGTGGTCCTTGTTCAGCAGAACGTACCACGGGTTGAACTTGCCGGGCAGGGCGTACACTTTGCCCCCAGCGTCGTGTCGACGCGATATTCGTCGGCGACGTTGAATCCTACCTTCGCGATGAACTCGTCGATCGGCGCCACCATGCCGATGCTGACCCGCTGCGCGTAGGAAGCGGGATCGGAGAACATGAGCACGTCGAGCTGCTCGCCGCTCGCCGAGAATTTCGCCTTCCTGGCTCAGCGCCTGGCTGAACAGGCGGATGTCCTCGTCGATCATCTCGTTGTCCGTGCACACTTCCACCGTCATGGCGTCGCCCTGCAGGCCGACCCGGTCGATTCGGGGGTTCTCCGGATCATACAGCTTCTCGTACCGGTGGGCGTCCTGAAAATGCAGCTGCGCCCGGCAGACGAGAATCGCGAGATCCAGCACGCGGTGCAGCGGCAATTCCTCCGACTGCCGCGACCATTTCCCGCCCGTATGCCGCCAGACCTTGGCGGAAATATCGAGCTTGCCGCGGTCGTTCCATTGCGCCAGCCCCAGTGAAATGCCCTTGGCGTCCGAGCGATAGGCGTATTTGCCGTCGACGTTTTCGTAGTTTTCGCAGACGATGACCGGTTTGTGTTTCAGATTGGTGGGAATTTTCATGCGTAATCGCCTCGGTGGTTTAATTGGTCTTACTGATTTACTGAATTACTGAATCAACAGTTTGTTTGTACCGCGGGCGAGAACGGGTGTCAAATGGAGATTGATCCCTACATTTCTCCATATCAAGATGGCATACTTCCATGGTGTGATCGCGGTGCCGGCATTATAATCAAGTCAAAATTACCGCTTACAGAATGGAGGATGAGCGCATTGTCGAAGATTACGTTTCTCGGCGCCGGCAGCACCGTTTTCGCCAAAAACGTCCTCGGAGACTGCATGCTGACGCCGGCCCTGCAAGGATTCGAACTGGCGTTGTACGATATTGACCTGGAGCGGCTGAAAGACTCGGAGAACATGCTCAACAATCTCAAGGCGACGACCGGCAGCACCTGCCGCATCAAATCGTACACCGACCGGAAGGAAGCGCTGCGGGGAGCCAAATACATCGTCAACGCGATCCAGGTCGGCGGCTATGACCCGTGTACGATCACCGACTTCGAAGTGCCGAAGAAATACGGGCTGCGCCAGACGATCGGCGACACGGTGGGGATCGGGGGCATTTTCCGGAACCTGCGGACGATCCCGGTCATGCTCGACTTCGCGCGGGACATCCAGGAAGTGTGCCCGGACGCGCTGTTCCTGAATTACACGAACCCGATGGCCGTGCTGACGAACGTCATGAATACATACGGCGGCGTCCGCACCGTCGGCCTGTGCCACAGCGTGCAGGCTTGCGTCCCGCACCTGTTCAAGTCGCTGGGCATGGACCCGTCCGGCGTGCAGTGGAAGATCGCCGGCATCAACCATATGGCCTGGCTGCTGGAAGTGACGAAGGACGGGGTGGACCTGTACCCCGAGATCAAGCGGCGGGCGCGGGAGAAGCAGAAAGAGAAGCACGACGACATGGTCCGCTTCGAGCTGATGTTCCGCTTCGGCTATTATGTGACGGAATCGTCCGAGCACAACGCCGAGTATCATCCGTATTTCATCAAGAAGCAATATCCCGAGCTGATCGAGAAGTACAATATTCCGCTGGACGAGTATCCGCGCCGCTGCGTGAAGCAGATCGAGGACTGGAAAAGAATGCGGGAGTCGCTCGTGAACAACGTCAATCTGCAGCACCAGCGTTCGAACGAGTATGCGTCCTATATTTTTGAAGCGATCGAGACGGATGTGCCGTTCAAGATCGGCGGCAACGTCATGAACACCGGGCTGATCACGAATCTGCCGAAGGAAGCTTGCGTCGAGGTGCCCTGTCTGGTGGACGCCAGCGGGGTGACGCCGACGTATGTCGGCGATCTGCCGCCGCAGCTCGCCGCGCTGAACCGGACGAACATCAATACGCAGCTGCTGACGATCGAAGCGGCGATTACGCGGAAGAAGGAGCATATCTATCACGCGGCGATGCTCGATCCGCACACGTCGGCCGAGCTGTCGATCGACGACATCGTCGCCCTGTGCGACGATCTGATCGAGGCGCACGGCGACTGGCTGCCGAAGTTCCACTAAAAAGCAGCGCGAACGATGAAAGGGACGTGCTGAGGGGACGTGCTGGTGCACGTCCTCTTGGCATTGTGGTGAGGTGAGGGTGAAGTACAGGGCGATAGCTCGGTGCGCCGAAGTTGGGGAGATCGTGCACCGCTGTTTGGGATGCCGGTGTGTCGGGGTGTGCGCCAATGGATGGAGTATGCGCTAACGGAACCGGGAGACGCTATTTTTCCGAAATTGCCCCTTTTGGAAATTCTAACGGAACTGAGCGCACTTATTTGGCCTGAGCAGGCGATTTTTGGCCGGTTCGGACCGCAATAAGGTATCTGGGTTCCGTCAGAATTTTGAAACGCATCGGATGGGGCCTATAACGGCTGTGAGTTCCGTTAGAATTGCGCAGTCTGGTCATCCGCCGAGTTTTTGGGATCGAGAAGGCTCCCTAACGAAACTCAGCGGCTTGATTTGTGACAAAACGTGGGGTTCCGGAAACGCAACGAAACTGAGGTACGCTGTTCGGGCTTTGCGGGGGCGAAAATGGCCTGATTGAAATAGCATTCTGAAATCGGCACCCTCGGGCGGAATAGCGTGTCGTAGTTTCGTTAGCACTTGCTCCGGTCGGGCGAACGTCTGGGTAATCACAGAAAGGGCCGTCACCAACGGCATAAGATGCCGTCAGTGACAGCCCTTTATCATTGATGGCAGACGTTCATGAACTTCATGTCGTCCGGGTTCATGCGCTGCCAGCGCTCTCCTTGCCGCCAGCATTCACCGTGCCGCCAGCGCTCGCCGATTCTCCGTCTTCCCGGGCAGCGGCCAGCGCCTTCGTGCCCGCCTCCAGTACCTTGATGATCCGGTCGACGTCGTACACGCAGCCGCGCCACGTGCCGCCGCTGGCCGCCTGCAACGCGGCCCACAGCCGCGTGTCGTCCGGCAGCAGCGAATGGCTGGCCATGTCCGGGTGCGGCCCGCGCCGGGCCAGCACCTCGGCCCCTTCGGCGGGGGTCGCCGGAGCTTCGCCGTCGCCGACCATGTCGATGCGGCCTTCCAGCCGGTTCAGGTCGATGCGGATGTCGATCCAGTCGCCGTCCCGCACCTTGCCGAGCGGTCCGCCCGCCAGCGCCTCCGGTCCGATATGGCCGATGCAGGCGCCGGTGGACACGCCGGAGAACCGGGCGTCGGTGAGCAGCGACACCTTGCCGTCGAACGGCAAATGCTTCAAAGCCGACGTGAGCTGATACGTCTCCTCCATGCCGGTGCCCGACGGCCCGCAGCCGATCAGCACGAGGATGTCGCCGCCGACGATGCGGCCTTCCTTGATCGCGCGGATCGCCGCCCGTTCCGAGGTGAACACCTTCGCCCGGCCCACGTGCCGGTACACGCCGTCCTCGTCCACCAGCGCCGGATCGATCGCCGCCGACTTGACGACCGAGCCTTCCGGCGCGATGTTGCCGACCGGGAAGGTGACGGTCGACGTCAGGCCGGCGGCGCTTGCCTTCTCCGGCGGATAGATGACCGTGTCCGGGTCGACGCCGTCCCGCTCCAGCAGGTGCTGCCGCATCCGATGGCGCCGCTCGGACGATTCCCACCAGTCCAGCACGGCGCCGAGCGTCTCGCCGGTCACCGTCAGGACGGTCTCATCGAGCAGGCCGAGCCGCCGCAGATGGAGCATCACCTCCGGCACGCCGCCCGCCAGAAAGACGCGCACGGTCGGGTGGGGGACCGGCCCGTTCGGCAGCGCGCTGACAAGGCGCGGCACGGACCGGTTCACCGCGGTCCAGTCGGTGACGTCCGGCACGCGCAGGCCGGCCGCGTGCGCGATCGCGGGCACGTGCAGCAGCAGGTTCGTGGAGCCGCCGAACGCGGCGTGCACGACCATCGCGTTGCGGATGGACGCGTCGGTCAGGATGCGGCCCGTGGTCAGGCCGCTCTCCGCCATGTGCAGCGCCGCGCGGGCGGACTGGCGCGCCATCTGCGCCCAGACCCGCTGCCCCGAAGGGGCGAGCGCCGCGTGCGGCACCGTCAGGCCGAGCGCCTCGGCGACCACCTGCGCGGTCGCGGCGGTGCCGAGGAACTGGCAGCCGCCGCCCGGCGTGGCGCACGCCCGGCAGCCGAGGTCGGCCGCCTCCTCCAGCGAGAGCTCGCCGCGCGCGAACCGGACGCCGATCGTCTGGATCTTGCCGGCGTCCTCTCCGCGCGTCGGCGGCAGCGTGACCCCGCCGGGCACGATGACGGACGGCAGATTCCATGTGCCGGCAAGGCCGAGCATCATCGCCGGCAGCCCCTTGTCGCAGGTGGCGACGCCGAGCACCGCCCGCCGGGTCGGCAGAGAGCGGATGAGCCGGCGGATGACGATCGCTGCGTCGTTCCGGTATGGCAGCGAGTCGAACATGCCGGTCGTGCCCTGCGAACGGCCGTCGCACGGGTCGCTGACGTACCCGGCGAACGGCACGCCGCCCAGGCCGGCCACTTCCTCCGCTGCGGCCCGCATCAGCAGGCCGACTTCCCAGTGGCCCGTATGGTAGCCGAGCGCCACCGGACGGCCGTCCTCATCGCGGATGCCGCCCTGCGTGCCGAGGATGAGCACCTGCGGACCGAGCAGCCGGGCGGGATCCCAGCCCATGCCGACGTTCTGCGACCACCCGAACAGGTCGCCGCTCGGGCTCTCGCGCAGCATCTCCGGCGTCAGCGGCAGCGACCCTTCCGGGCCGGGCGCGTGCGTGTCGATGCGGTAGTCGTCGTCGTCCGGGCGGCCGAGGATTTTTTCCAGAACGGATGACATGGCGGTCGCTCCTCAACCCTTCACGAACACGGTCTTGATGGCGGTGTAGAACTCGATCGCGGCCGTGCCCTGTTCGCGCGAATGCGAGCTGGAGTTCTTCATGCCGCCGAACGGCGCCTGCAGCTCGACGCCGGCCGTCTCCTCGTTCACCCGCACCAGCCCGGCGTCCATGTCTTGAATGAAGGTCAGGATGCTGCCGATGTCCCGCGTGAAAATGGACGCGCTCAGGCCGTACTCCGAATCGTTGGCGAGACGGAGCGCTTCTTCCAGATTTTCCGCCTGCACCAGCGCCAGCACCGGCCCGAAGATTTCTTCCCGGAAGATCGTCATGTCGGGCGTCACCCGGTCAAAAACGGTCGGCGCCACGAAAAATCCGTTTGCCATCTCACCTTCACTCAACCGCTCGCCCCCGCACACGAGCTCCGCGCCTTCCTCGACGCCCTTGCGGATGTAGCCGAGCACCGTCTCCATCTGACTCTCGCTCGCGCACGGGCCGAGCCAGGTCGATGCGTCCATGCCGTTGCCGACTTTGAGCGCGGCGATCTTCTCCAGCAGCTTCTCGCGGAATGCCGGGTAGATCTCCTTCTCCACGATGACGCGGCTCGTCGCGGTGCATTTCTGGCCGGTCGAGCGGAGGCCGCCGCTGATCGTCGCGTTCACCGCGAGCTCCAGATCGGCGTCCTTCAGGACGATGACCGGGTTTTTGCCGCCCATCTCGAGCTGATATTTCGCGCCGCGGGCGAGCGCCGCCTGGGCGATGCGCTTGCCGACCCCGTTGGAGCCGGTGAACGTGACGCCGTGGATGCCGGGATGGTCGGCGATGCCCTGGCCAATGACCGAGCCGCTGCCGATCACGAGGTTCAGCACGCCCGCCGGCAGCCCGGCGTCATGGAAGCAGGCCGCGACCTTGGCCGCGGTAACCGCCGTCTCCGTCGCCGGTTTCCAGACGACCGTGTTGCCGTAGATGAGGGCGGGGGCGATTTTCCACACCGGAATGGCGACGGGGAAGTTCCACGGCGTGATGACGCCGACGACGCCGAGCGGCACACGCGTCGTGAACATGAGCGCCGCAGCGTCGGTGGCCGGGATGACGTCGCCGATCTTCCGCATGCCTTCGCCGGCGTAGTAGCGGAGCAACGCCACGCCGCGCGCGGTTTCGCCCTTCGCTTCGCCGAACGTCTTGCCCATCTCGCGCGTCATCGTCTCGGCGATGTCGTCAATCCGGCTTTCGAGGATGTCCGCGGCCTTGTACAGCAGCTGGCCGCGCGCCGGTCCCGCCAGCTTGCGCCACGCCGTCCGGGCCGCATCCGCGGCGGCCACGGCGCTCTCGAGGTCTTCCCGGCCCGAATTCGGCACGAGGCCGACAATGTCATGGCGATTGGCCGGGTTCACGCTGGCAACGGTGTCCCCGGTGGAAGAGCCGCGCCATTCGCCGTTGATGTAGTTTTGGAAAACAGGGGCATTCGCCATCGATGATTCCTCCCGATTGTGAGACTTAATCCTGGATTGCCGCGTCCGCCGCCGCGACAGGGTTGATCAGGGTGCCGATGCCGGTGATGTCGATCTCGATCCGGTCGCCGGGCTGCAGCGTGAACCGGTCGGGCGGCACGATGCAGGTGCCGGTCAGCAGCACGGTGCCGTCGAAGACGACGTTGTCCCGCACGAGGAAGGACGCCAGTTCGTCCAGCTTCCGCCGGAGCTGCCCCGTATTGGCCGACTCGTTCACCGCCAATTGACCGTCCCGATAGATGCGGCAGGTGATCGTCAGGTCATACGGATTCGGCACGGTTTCCGCCAGCCGGATCGCCGGACCGATGGAACAGGAGCGGCGCCAGATTTTCGCCTGCGGCAGATAGAGCGGGTTCTCGCCCTCGATGTCGCGGCAGCTCATGTCGTTGCCGACCGTGTAGCCGAGGATGCGGCCGCCGCGGTCCAGCACGATGCCGAGTTCCGGCTCGGGCACCTGCCAGTCCGAGTCGCTGCGGATGCAGACGGGTGTGCCCGGCCGCGCCGTGCGGGCGTTCGTCGACTTGAAGAAAATCTCCGGCCGCTCGGCCCGGTACACCTTGTCGTAGAACGTTTCATCGCCGGTTGCGGCGCCCTTCGACTCCTCGTTGCGCGCTTCTTTGCTGCGCTCATAAGTGACGCCGGCCGCCCACACCTCGGGCGCATCCACCGGCGTCAGCAGGTTCAACTCGCGCCAGTCGCCGGGCAGCGGCTGTGCGCCCGCGATCTGACGGCGCACCGCTTCCAGCGGCGTGATCCCCGCCTCGTCCGCTTCCCGCACCAGCGCCATGAAGTCCGGCGACCGGAGCGGGAAAGCCTGCTCCTCGTCGGTCACCGCCGCGAGGCGCGCAGCTCCGTCGTCCCCGATGTAACGAATAATGCGCATCTGGTTCACTCCATTCAAATAATCTTTTTTGAGGGGGTGCAGCTCTCCGTCAGCGGTGCCCGAGGCGGGCCGAAATCTCCGCCGTCGTCTTCCGCACCCGTTCCGCCAGCCGCTGCGCCTCCGCCTCGTCCACCCGCGCGGTCATGCACGACAGGCTCATGGCGGCAAGCACCTGCCCGTCATGGCCGAAAATCGGCGCCGCGATGCACAGGACGCCGGGTTCATTCTCTTCCCGGTCGAAGGCGCAGCCGTTCTTTCGAACCTCATCCAGCTCCCGGCGAAACATCGCTTCGGAATCGATGGTGTTCGGCGTGTGCCGCACGTAACTGTAGCCGGCCAGCAGACGCTCCAGCGCGTCCGGCGGCTGGAAGGCGGCCAGCACCTTGCCGCTGGCGCTGCTGTGCAGCGGCACCCGGCGGCCGATGCGGGAATAGCGGATGGCCGCCTGCGCCCCTTCCACCTTGTCGATGTACACCCCCTCCCGGCCGTCCAGAATGAGCAGATGCGCCGTCTGCCCGGTCGCGTCCGAAAGGGCTTGCAAATGCGGTCTGGCCACGTTGCGGATGTCGAGATTTTGCAGCAGCATCTGTCCTTTTTCCAGCAAGCGAAGGCCGAGCCGGTACTTGCCGCTCTCCTCGTCCTGCTCGATGTAGCCGTGGATTTGCAGCGTTCGCAGCAGCGCGTGCGCGGTGCTTTTGTGCAGCTGCATGCGCGCGCTGATCTCGGTCAGTTTCAGCTCGGGGGTGTGCTCGTCGAACAGGTCGAGAATGCGCAGCGCCCGGTCCAGCGCCTGGATGATCGGCATGTCGCAATGACTCCTTGACTCAAAGTTTTATAATATAAAATATAGTTTTATGATCTTTGAGTCTATATTACATTGCGTACGGGTTTGTTGTAAACAGATCCGCGTCAACCCGTGGAGCCATTGCGGAAATCCGGCGGAATCCGCCTCGCCTCTCCGGTTTCGATGGCTGCTTCGATGACGGCGCGCCGCAACCGCGGCACGACCCTTTCGTTGAAGACGCCGGGAATGATGTAGTCCCGGTTCAACTCATGGTCCGAGACGACGCCGGCTATCGCCTGTGCAGCCGCCAGCTTCATCCGGTCGTTGATGCGCCGGGCGCGGCAATCGAGCGCTCCCCGGAATATGCCGGGGAAGACAAGCGCGTTGTTGATCTGATTCGGATAATCGCTGCGCCCCGTGGCGAGTACGCGGGCGAGCGGCCGCGCCTCAGCGGGCTCAACTTCAGGAACCGGATTGGCGAGCGCGAACACTACCGGATCGGGCGACATTTGCCGGATATCGTCCGCATGCAGCACCCCGCCCCGCGACACGCCGATGAACACATCCGCCCCGGCGAGAACTTCGCGCAGCGTGCCGGATTTCCGTTCCACCTGGGGCTGCTCCGCCAGCCATTGCCACATCGGATTGGCATATCGGCCGCCATGCACGATCGCGCCGTCCCGATCCACGGGGACGAGCCGCCGCACCCCCATGGACAGCAGCATGCGGCAGATGGAACCGCCCGCCGCTCCGATGCCGTTGACCACAACGCGGATGTCTTCCAGACGCTTGCCGACCACCTTGAGCGCGTTGAGCAGTCCGGCAGCCACCACGATGGATGTGCCGTGCTGATCGTCGTGCAGCACGGGAATGTCAAGCTCTTCCGCGAGCCGGCGTTCGATTTCGAAGCAGCGGGGGGCGCCGATGTCTTCCAGATTGATGCCGCCGAAGACGGGAGAAATTTTTTTCACGATATCCACAATTTCGTTCGGGTCTTTCGTGTCCAGACAGATGGGGAAGGCATCGACGCCGGCCATCTGCTTGAACAGCATCGCCTTGCCTTCCATGACCGGAAGCGCAGCGGACGGACCGATGTCACCCAGGCCGAGAACGGACGTTCCGTCGGTGATGATCGCGACCGTGTTCCGCTTGATGGTGAGGGTGTAGGCGCTGTCCGGATTGTTCCGGATCGCCGTGCAGATGCGCGCCACGCCGGGCGTGTATACCCGGGAAAGGTCGTCCCTGTTCTTGATGGGGACGGTCGGCTGAATCGAGATTTTCCCGCCCAGATGCATCAGAAAGGTGCGGTCCGACACATGGATCAGCCGGAGTCCCGGGTACAGCTTCACGGCGTCCAGTACGGCGGTCTCCGCCGTATCTGTGACATGAATCGTGATGTCGCATACAGACTTGTCGCGTCCGGGTCGCACCATGTCCATGGATGTGATGTCTCCGCCGGAGGCGGTGATCACGTCGATGGCATCACCGAGGGCGGCCATGCGATGGTCCAGTTCCAGACGAAGAATGATGCTGGTAAACGTCATAGAGGGAGCACCTCGTCGCATTCATACTGAAAGAAGCGTGACAACCCCGGCCGGAGCCGGGGCTGCAAAGCCATTTCCGAGAATCAAATTATCGTTTCAGAATGGTTTCTGCTTCCTGGAAGAAGCCGTCCACCGCTTGTTCCACGCTCATGCGGCCGAAGGCGAGCTGTTCCAGGCATTTCTTGTACAGCGTGAAAACTTCCGAAGCGCCTTCCTGGCGGTAATCCGTGGGCGGCAAATCGGGCGAGATCGTTTCCGCGTGATTGATCGCCTCGATGTCCATCGGATGCAAGTCCGGCTTCAGCGCCTCCCGGATCGCCGTGGAACCGGGGATGCCGTTCTCCAGGCTGTAGATCTTTTGCGCTTCCACATTGTTCACGAACCAGTTGATCAGTTTGGCCGCTTCTTCCTTGTGCTGCGATTTGTTGCTGATGACCCAGGACGGCGCCTGCAGGTTCTCGCCGCTTCGAACACGGCGTTGTCCGCACTCGGCGTGCGCAGCATGTTGATTTCGACATCGGGCAGGTTGCGGCTGTAGATTTTGCCGTGGTTGCTCGGTTTCATGTCGATGGCCACGCGCTGCTTGACGAACAGCGAATTCTCCGCGGGCTGTCCGGTGTTCTCGACAGTCATCCCGACCGGAACGGTGAGACCGAGTTGCCGGAATTCTTCCCAGATGCTCCAGAACTCCATCAGGTCTTCCTTGGCGAAGCCAAGGCCGCTGCCGTCGCTTGACAGGAACGATTTGCCTTTGCTCCGGACGAACGATTCGACATAGTGGTCGTCGAAGCTGGCGTCAACGATCGGATATTGGTCCGCCGGCATTTTGTCGCGAAGCTGCTGCAGATAGGATTTGAATTCACTGAGCGTGCCGATTTCCGGCAGATCGAGTCCCAGATTTTTGATCATTGTCGTATTGAAGATCAGGGCGCTGGACGTTACACCTTTCGGAAGCGCATACAAAACACCGTTCAGCTTGCCCGCGTCGATTACGGCCGGATCCCAGCCGTCCAGATTGATCAGACCTTGATCCACATACGGCTGCAGCGGTTCGAGGACGTTCCTGCTGCCGTAGTCGCCGCCATACAACAATACGTGCAGACTGAAAATATCAGGGATGTTGTTTCCCGCAACCTGGGTAGCGAGCTTCGGCCAGTAATCGTTGAAGCTTGTCCACTCGCGAACGGTCGTCACGTGAGGGTTTTCGCTCTCGTACATATCCAGAATCTGGTCGTACAACTTCGCGCGTTCGGCGTTGCCCCACCAGGAGATGCGCAGTTCCACTTTCTCCGGCGCGCTGCTGCCTGACGCTGAGGATCCGGAGTCGGAGCCGCCGGTTTCGGATGATGAATTGGATTTCGGTTCATTGGCGCCTCCGCCGCACGCCGACAGCACCAACAACAGAACAGCCAGTAAGAATGCGATGCCTTGCTTCCGTTTCATAGAAACAATCACTCCATTCTTCGGTGTGGACCACATGAGTACGGCAAAATGTGAAGGCAATCGACAGGGTTAAACCGACAGATTCCCTTCATATGCGTTCCGAATGATGCGTTCAATGTCGGATGACCGGGTCCATCTCGGGTTGACGAGCACGTTGCCGCTTCGCATCGAATCTTCAACCAGTTTGGGGAGCGCTTTCAAATCGACTCCGAGCTCGCGAATGTTGGACGGAATATTGAGCGCCCGGTTCAACTCGACTACGGCTTGCACGGCAAGTTCCGCCGCCTCATCAAGCGGCAGGCCGTCGACGCGGCATCCCAGCGCTTCCGCAATATCTTTCATTTTCTCCGGACAAGCGGGCAGATTGTACTTCATCACGTAGGGCAGCAGCGCGGCGTTGGCGATGCCGTGCGGGATGTTGAAGACGCCGCCCAGCGTGTGGGATATGGCATGCACGTTGCCCAGCCGGGACTGCGCGAATGCCATGCCGGCCATTGCCGACGCGACCAGCATCTGTTCGCGGCTGGCCGGGTCGTTGCCGACAAAGTACGCTTTTTTAAGATTCTGCCCGATCATGCGAATCGCTTCGATGGCGAGCGCCCGGCTGAACGATGTTGCCGTCTTGGACGTGTACGACTCAATGGCGTGAGTCAGCGCGTCCATGCCGGTGGCGGCTGTCAACTCTTGCGGCAGTTTCTCGGTCAGTTGCGGGTCGAGCAGCGCCAGCTGCGGGAAAATGTACGGACTGATCACCGCAGCCTTGAAATGGGTCTGCGAATTGGTGATGATCGTCGAAGCGGTCACTTCGCTGCCGGTGCCGGCCGTGGTGGGGATGGCCACCACGGGGAGGCCGGGATGCGGGATTCGGTTCACCCCCTCATAATCCAGAATGTGCCCCTTGTTGGTCGCCATAATGCCGATACCTTTCGCGGTATCAATGCTGCTTCCGCCACCAAGGGCGAGGATATGGTCATGCGGCTTCTGCTTCAGCCGTTCCAATCCTGTCATAACGCTCTCTGCGCTCGGATTGGGCTCGGTCTCATCGAAGATGTCGTACTTCAATCCGTGTTCCTCGAGCGAATGCAGGACCGGCTCCAGCAGTCCAGCATTCCGGATGCCGGCGTCGGTGACGACGAACACGCGGCTGGCGCCCCGTGCCCGCAGAAATTCGCCGGCGCGTCCGGAAATGCCCGTTCCGCACTCCACCGTGGTTGGGATCGAGAATCGATAGTTCATGGCCCTGACTTCCTTCAATATCCAGGATGGATGATTCAGGATGCGCTGTCCGCTTCGTCCGCTTCGCGCAGCACCTCGATCAGCCGTTTGGAAGCATCGCTCATATGATGCTCCATCGCTCTGGCCGCGGCGTCGGGGTCCCGTTCGGAGACCGCCAGGTAGATGGCGTGGTGGTCTTCGTACGAGAACGCGGTCTCGCCGGCTTTGTCGATGACGCATTGAATCCAGGTGCGCAGCAGGGTGCGGATGCTGGACAGCACGTTTTTCAGAACGGTATTTTTCGCCATGTCGCACAGCTTCATATGGAACTGGACGTCGGCGTCCACGAACTCGGACAGGCTGGCGTTCTTCATCCTGGCGAGAATGTCCCGCAGTTCATCCAGTTCCGATCCTTCCCACCGCTGGGCGGCGAGGCGGGCGATGTCCACCTCGAACAGCATCCGGGCTTCCACCAGATCCATCGTATGTTTCTCTCCCAGCAGGAGCCCCCATTCGATGCTCTGGGTCAGCAGGGAGGAGCTCGTCTGTTTCACGTAGGTGCCGTAACCCTGGCGGACTTCCAGAATGCCGAGAACGGACAGCGCCTTGATCGCTTCCCGGATGGCCGAGCGGCCGACGCCCAGCGCTTCGGACAGCTGCCGTTCGGCCGGAATCTTATCGCCCGGGCGAACGTTGCCCGAAAGAATGTAATTCAGAAGGCGCTTGGTCAGCTCGACGACCAGCGAGTGCGTTTCAATCGGTTCAAACTTGTAATCCTTGCTCACTTTCCAAAACTCCAATCTTCAATCGTTCAACCTGTTCAACGTTTCGTCCGGCTCGAAGCCCAGGGCTTCATAGTGTTGAGCCCGCACTTTCATATCGTCTTCGAGAATGGCCTTGGCGAACATGAGCACTTCTTCGGCGCGGTCGCGGGGAATGACAAGCACGCCGTCGTCGTCCGCGCACACGATGTCTCCGGGATTGACCGTCACGCCGGCGCACTCGACGGGAATGTTGACGCCGCCGTGCACCAGACGGCCGGACACGTGGTGGAACGTGCGCTTCGTGCAGAAGACGTTGGCCTGCTGCCGGTTGCACTCGTAGGAGTCGCGGCAGCCGCCGTCCACCACGTAGCCGACCACGCCCCGCAGCTTGTAGTCCATCGTGTTCTCGGAGCCGAGCACGCCGCCCGGATAGCCGCCTTGGTCGATGACGAGCACTTTGTCGGTCATGTCTTCCTGCTTCAAAATTTTGGCGAACGTGTAGACGTCGGAGCACCATTCGCCGTTCATCTTCTTGTACTCTTCGACCGTCTTGCAGGCATGGAACGTCTTTTGTGCGGGAACGAGCTTGACGGTCCAGGCGAATCCGGCGAACGAAATGCCGGGGCGCAGCGGGCGCATCTCGGTCGACATCGAGCCGACGTTCACCAGCCCGAGCGCGTCCATTCCGTCAGACAGGTCAGCCAGCCGGCATTTTCGAATCTCTTGAATCAATTCTTTGTCAGTCATGGCCATGCGGGATTACCTCCAATGCATGTATTGTTATGGTTGAATGGAAAGGTGAGAAAGCAAATGGTCATGAACAGCGTAATCATTGCGGTTTTCGGTCCAGATAGACGACTCCGTGTTCATTTTTTACGCGATGGATGCCCGGGTCTTTGATTTCCGCCAAAATAATTTCTGCCAGGAACAGCACTTCGGTGCCTTCCTCCAGGTGGCCGACATAGGTGCCTTTTGCGTCCTGGGCGACGATGTGAAGATGCGGATCGCCGTCAATGACGTTCCCCGACAGGGAGCCCAGCTCGATCGGGCCGTTGCCTTCCACGGTAATGAACCGGTCGTCCGAAGTCGGCCCAGTGCTGGTGGGCAGGTGGTAGACCAGTTTGCGCATCGAACCCACCGCGCCGAACAAGACCGCATTTTTCACCCCCTCCTTCGCAAGCAGGTCGCGGATGCTCTCCAGAAGCAGGTCCCCCCGCTTCAGATGGATGATGATGGGCCTGCCGAATCCTTCACCCATAAACAATGTGGCCATGGTACATCCCTCCGCTGAAAAAAGATTTCAAACCCTGTATGCTCAACTTTCGCAGAGCGGCAGGCGGAACATCAGACAATGCTGTTGAGGCTCCAACCGCCGTCCACCACAAGGGTTTGCCCGGTAATGAACTGCCCGCCGCACACCAGCCCCCAGGCAGCGTCGGCCACGTCCTCCGGCGTGGCCGCGCGGCCGAACGGAGTCGCTTTTGCGAAGTTCTGGATGTGGTCGTCATGCCCATCTACCCAACGGGTGACAACGACGCCGGGCGCAATGGAATTGACCCGGACATGGGGCGCCAGCACCCGGGCGAACGACCGGGTAATGCTGATCGCCGCCGCCTTCGACGCCGCGTAGGCCAAGGAGTTGCCGTGCCCGCTGAAGCCGGCGATCGAGGTGATGTTGATGATGCACCCCCGGTTGCGCACCAGCTCCGGTGCGCAGGCGCGGCTGGTGAAGAAAACGCCCTTGACGTTGACATCAAATACCCGGTCCCAGATTTCCTCGGTCATGCCGTCCAGATCAGACAGCGCCACGAACTGCGTCGTTCCCGCGTTGTTAATCAGCACGTCGATGCGGCCAAAGGCTTGAATCGACCATGCCGCGGACCTGTTCGTCGATGGAGACGTCTGCCCGGCATACGAGGCCTTTCACGCCCTGCTGCTCCACTTCCCGCAGCGTGTCCTCCGCTTCCGCCTCGGACTTGGAGTATTTGATGACGATGTTGGCGCCGTGCGATGCGAATTTCAGGGCGATCGCCTTGCCGATGCCGGTAGCTGCGCCGGTGATTAACACGGTTCTGCCTTCCAAGTGCATGCAAGCCATTCTCCCTTTTTCTTAAAGTTGTGATTTCCATGTCGCCATTGAACGGTTCGGCATGCATCAACCTTTCACACCGTAAGTCGCGATGCCTTCAATCAGCCAACGCTGAAACACCAGGAAGAAGATGAAGATCGGGACCAGCGACAGAATGGACATCGCGAACAGCGAACCCATGGAGGATTGGCCCATTGTGTCCATGAACGACCGCAGCGCAAGCGCGACGGTCAGTTTTCGCGGATCGCTGATGTAGATCAGCTGACTGAAGAAATCGTTCCATGTCCATATCAGCGTGAAGATGGACGTTGTCACGATGGCCGGCAGCAGCAAAGGCACAATGATCCGGCCGTAAATCTGGATGTGGCCGCAACCGTCCACTTTCGCCGCTTGATCCAGTTCGAGGGGCAGCCCGCGAATGAACTGCACCATCAGGAAGATGAAAAAGGCGTCCGAAGCCAGGAACTTTGGCACGATAAGCGGCATGTACGTGTTGATCCAATCCAGACTGTCAAACAGGATGTATTGCGGAATAAGAACCACATGGTGCGGCAGCAGCAACGACCCGAACATGAGCGCGAACCAGAAGTTGCGGGCCGTAAACTCAAGCCTTGCAAAGGCATAGGCGGCCATCGAGCAGGTGAGCAGGTTCCCGATGATGCAGAACAGGACGACGATGAACGAATTTTTGAAGAACGTTCCGAATGTGAGATTCGTGAATCCGTTCCAGCCGTTGATGTAGTTTTCCAGCGTGAAAACATCCGGCCACAGGCTCAGATCCTGAAAAATCAAATGCTGCGGTTTGAACGAACTGGCCAGCATCCAGAGCAAGGGGTAGAGCATGACGGCCGAAGCAATGACGGCGATCACCGTCTTGATGACGGAGGCGCCTTTGTTCGCGGCATAGACGCGGGACATGTCCGTACTCCCCTCAGCTTTCGTAATGAACCCATTTTCTCGAAGACAGGAACAACAACCAGGTAAACACGCCGCAAATCACCAGCAGCCCCCAGGCCAGCGCCGAGGCATAGCCCATTTTGAACTCCGTAAACGCCTTGATGTACAGGTACAGCGTGTAGAACAGGGTGGAATCGATCGCGCCGCCCTGTCCGCCGCCTACGATGTAGGCCGGCGTGAACGCCTGGAACGCGTTGATGATTTGCATGACCAGATTGAAGAAGATGATCGGCGTCAGCGACGGCAGCGTAATGTTCCAGAACCTTCTGAACGGTCCCGCGCCATCGATGGCCGCGGCTTCATACAACGTTTCGGGGATCTGCTTCAGCCCCGCCAGGAAGATAATCATCGGTGATCCGAACTGCCACACAAGCAGCGTAATCAGTGTGTACAGCGACGTGGACCAACGTGCAGAAGGCGCACAAAGTGGTAATGATGAAGCCCGTCGACAGCGTGGCCGTCGCCCTGACGGACATTCCCGCCGGCACGAGGGTTCGCGTCGTTTGCGGAGAAAGCGTTTTCGAAGTTGAAGTGCTTGAGCCGATCGATTTCGGCCACAAGTTTGCGGTTCGGCCGATCGCGGCGGGCGAGTCCATCCTCAAGTACGGCGAAGTGATCGGGTCGCGCGACATCCGACATTCGCCCGGGGCAGCATGTCCACATTCACAATCTCGAAGGGGTTCGGGGCAGGGGGGATCAACTTGCAAAATCATGACGGGCAATTTTGGGGATACCGGAGGCCGGACGGACGGGTCGGGGTGCGCAACCACGTGCTCATTCTGCCCACGATCACCTGCGCGGCCCAGGCGGCGCATCAGATCACGCAGCTCGTGTCGGGAACGGTGTCGTTCATCCACCAGCACGGCTGCGCCCAGGTGGGCGTCGACTTCGAGCAGACGTTCCGCACTTACGCCGGCATGGGGGCGAACCCCAACGTCTACGGCGTCGTGGTGCTCGGGCTCGGCTGCGAGACGCACCAGGCGCGGAGCGTGGCGGAGGAAATCGCGAAGAGCGGCAAGCCGGTCGAGGTGGTGTCGATCCAGGACCACGGCGGCACGCTGATGGCGATCGCGCAGGGCGCGAGAATCGCGGCGGCGATGGTCGCGGACGCCTCGCGGCTCATGCGCGAACCGGTGCCGGTCAGCGAGCTGATCGTCGGCACCGAATGCGGGGGTTCGGACGCCTGCTCGGGCATCTCGGCGAACCCGGCCGTCGGCTGGGTCAGCGACGCTGTAGTGGACGCCGGCGGCACCTCCATCCTCGCGGAGACGACCGAGCTGATCGGCGCGGAGCATCTGCTCGCGGCCCGGGCCGCCGATGACCGGGTGGCCAAACGGGTATATGAAGTGATTCAGGCGATGGAGAGCCGCGCGTTCATGATGGGCGTGGACATCCGCACGGGCAACCCGAGCCCGGGCAACATCCGCGGCGGGCTCAGCTCGCTTGAGGAGAAATCGCTCGGCGCCGCGGCCAAGGCGGGCAGCCGCCCGCTGCAGGAGCTGGTGGACTACGCGCAGCGGCCGAGCAAGAAGGGGCTTGTCTGGATGGATACGCCGGGCCAGGACATCGAGCAGCTCACCGGCATGGTGGCCGGCGGGGCGCAGGTCGTCCTGTTCACGAGCGGCCGGGGAACGCCGACCGGCTCGCCGATCGCCCCGGTCATCAAGATCGCGACGAATTCCCATATGTACAGCCGCATGGGCGACAATATGGATTTCAACGCGGGCACGGTGATCGAAGGCACGGAGACGATCGAAGAAGTCGGCGGCCGGCTGTACGGGGAGCTGCTGGCCGTCTGCTCGGGCAAGCTGACCCGGTCGGAAATTTTGAAGCAGCACGACTTCGGAATTTGGCGCATCGGACCGACATTCTAAAAAATGATGATTGACGCGTCGGACCGGCTTTATGACATGATAGAGTAAAGGAGGGAATTCCATTGAAGACGATCCACAACCCCGTATTGCGCGGCTTCAACCCGGACCCGTCCATCCTGCGGGTGGGGGACGACTATTACATCGCGACCTCCACGTTCGAGTGGTTCCCCGGCGTGCAGATCCACCACTCCCGCGACCTGCGCCACTGGCGCCTGGCCGCCCGGCCGCTCGAGCGCCGGAGCCAGCTTGACATGCTCGGCAATCCCGACTCCGGCGGCATCTGGGCGCCTTGCCTGAGCTACGCCGACGGCTTGTTCTACCTCGTATTCACGGATGTGAAGAGCCACGTCGGCCCGTTCAAGGACACCCACAATTATCTGGTGACCGCCCCGAGCATCGAAGGGCCGTGGTCCGAGCCGATCTACCTGAACAGCAGCGGGTTCGACCCGTCCCTGTTCCATGACGACGACGGCCGCAAGTGGCTGGTCAACATGATCTGGGACTACCGCAAGGGCAAAAACAAGTTCGCCGGAATCGCGCTGCAGGAGTATTCACCGGAAGAGCGGCGCCTTCTGGGACCGATCCGCAACATTTTCCGCGGCACGCCGCTGGGGCTCACGGAAGGGCCGCATCTCTACAAACACAACGGCTGGTACTACCTTGTCACGGCCGAAGGCGGCACCCGGTTCAACCACGCGGTGACGGTCGCGCGATCAAGATCATTGTTCGGTCCGTACGAGGTCGACCCCGAAAATCCCGTCCTGACCGCGGCGAACAAACCCGAACTGGAGCTGCAGCGGGCGGGTCACGCCAGCCTGGTGCAGACGCAGACCGGCGACTGGTACTTCGCTTACCTGTGCGGCCGGCCGCTCCGCCCGTCGGAGCGCTGCATTCTCGGCCGGGAGACGGCGCTGCTGCCCGTGGAATGGACGGAGGACGGCTGGCTGCGCCCGGCCGGCGGCGGGAACAGCCCGAAGGCGGTCGTGCCCGCGCCCGACCTGCCGGACCATCCGTTCCCGCCCGAGCCGGAGACGGACCATTTCGACGGAGAGCGGATCTCCATCCACTTCCAGACGCTGCGCGAGCCGCTCGACGAGCAGTGGGCGTCGCTGACCGCGCGGTCGGGATACCTGCGGCTGATCGGGCGGGAATCGCTCTCCTCCAAGCATCGGCAAAGCCTGATCGCGCGCCGGCAGCAAGCGTTCGTTGCGGAAGCGGAGACGGCGGTCGAGTTCGAGCCGGACACGTTCCAGCAGCTGGCGGGCCTCATCCATTACTACAACACGCGAAACTACTACTACCTGTACATCAGCCGCGACGAAGAGCTGGGCAAATGCCTGAACATCATGTGCAGCGACCGCGGGCTGTACGACGAGCCGCTGGAGCAGCCGGTGTCCGTTGACGGGTGGGAGCGCGTCCACCTGAAAGCGTCGCTCCGTTACGACCGGCTGCAGTTCCTCTATTCGCGGGACGGGCAGGACTGGACGCCGATCGGGCCGGAGCTGGACGCGAGTGTCATTTCCGACGAGAACGTGGAAGCGAAGATCGAAGGCCGCATGATCGACCAGGGCTTCACGGGCGCCTTCCTGGGGATCTGCGTGCAGGACTTGAGCGGACAGGGAAAACATGCGGACTTCGACTATTTCACGTATCGTGAACTGCCGGAGCCTGGTGTATAATGGACATATGATCTACAGAACGTTCATTCCCCGCGAACCGCTCGCGCGGTTCGTGGATTTCCTCTGGTTCTTCTCGGGAATCAACCCTCCGGGAGCGAAGGAGCGCAATCTCCCGGAGGGTGTGATCCAACTGGTCGTGAACTTGCGCGACGACCGGATCCGATGCGGGATCGGCGGCTTGACGCGGGCCGGTTCGGCCACGCCGTCGTCATCGGTCCCCGCTCGGATTGCTTCATCATGGACAACGCGGGCGAGCGGACGATGATCGGCGCGCAGTTCAAGCCGGCCGCCGCCGCCGCGTTCCTTGGCGTTCCCGCATGCGAAGCGGCCGGCCTGATCCTCGATTTGACCGATCTGCACGGTCCCGGCGCGGCCGATCTGCGGGACGAGCTGCTGTACGCCTCGTCGCTCCCCGAACGTTTTCTTATCCTCGAAACCTGGCTGCTCGCCCGCATTCACTCCGACCTGACGCCGGACGCCGCCGTGGCGCACGCCTTGGCGGAATTCCGCCGTGCTCCGGCCGGCCTGTCGGTCGGCGGTACGATCGAGCGGCTGAACGTCAGCCCGAAGCGGTTCATCGAACAGTTCAAGCGCGAAGTCGGCATGACGCCCAAGCGCTTCTGCCGGCTGATGCGCTTCCAGAAGGCCCTGCGTCTGATCCGGCAGCCGGAGAACATCCATTGGGCGGATATCGCCTATGCGTGCGGCTATTACGATCAGGCGCATTTCATCAAAGAGTTCCACGCTTTCTCGGGCCTGACGCCGACCGAATACCGCCTCACCGCGAGCATGCACCCCTGCCACCTGCCGATGTTTTGACTACCCGGGACAAAAATTTACAATACAGCCGGCGCCCCCGCGCGATACGATCATATCGCAAACACCGGAAATCCGTATGATCAGGAGTGGATGCCATGCTCCATGCCGCCATCGCCTCCCGCAGAATGCGGAATCTGCTCATCAGCGGCCTGAAAACGGAGACGCCCGCCGAAGTTGTGCGGCGGCTCGGCGCCTTGCAGGCGCAGGACTACGCGCAGGCGGCGTGGGCGATCGGCCTGCGCACGGAAAGCGCGACCCTCGCCGATGTCGAGCGGGCCATCGCCGACCGGCGCATCGTGCTCACCTGGGCATTGCGCGGCACGCTGCATGCGGTGCCCGCGGAAGACGCGCGCTGGATGGTCCGGCTGTCCGCTCCCCGCGTGCTCGCCCGCGACAAGCGCAGACAACAGCAGCTCGAGATTGATGACCGGCTGATCGCGCAATGCGGGCGGCTGATCGAGGGCGCGCTGAGGGAGCGGAAGCGGATGACCCGCGCCGAGCTGATGGAGATGCTCGAGCAGGCGGGGATCCGCACGAAGCCGCAGCGCGGTTACCACATCCTGTGGGTGTTGGCCCAGACCGGGCTGATCTGCCTGGGGCCGCTGGAAGGCAAACAGCAGACGTTCGTGCCGCTGGAGGACTGGGCGCCGAACCCGCGCGACCTGTCCGGGGAAGAAGCGCTGCGGGAGCTTGCGGTCCGGTATTTCACGGGTCACGGTCCGGCGACTTTGCACGATTTCGGCTGGTGGGCGGGGCTGACGATCACGGAGGCGAAAAAAGCGGTCGCGGCGGCGGACGGCGTGCTTTTTTCCGAAACGATCGGCGGTACGGCTTACTGGTCGGGCGGCGAAAAGCGCGGGGATGGCCCGGAGATGCCCGGGATCGCGCTGCTGGCGGGGTACGACGAATATTTGCTCGGCTACAAGGACAGGAGCGCGATGCTCAAGCCGGAGCATGCCCCGAAGGTCGTCCCCGGCGGCAACGGCGTGTACGCTCCGATGCTGGTGGTCGGCGGCGAAATCGCGGGCATCTGGCGGAGGTCGATCGGGAAGCAAGGCGTGGAGCTGGCCGTCCATCCGTTCGAGAATTCGGGCGTCACCGAAGAACGCGTCGCCGGAGCGGCCCGGCGTTACGGCGAATTTCTCGGACTCCCTGGCAGGATCCGCGGCACAGACCGATTCTGGCCAAAACGGCCGAACTGCTGGACAGCGGCTGCCTCGTGGCCGCCATATGCGGCGCGACCGCCGCGCTCGCCGAAGCGGGCCTGTTGGACAACCGCCCGCACACCAGCAACAGCCTCGAGTTTCTGACGTTTTTCTGCCCGAACTACCGGGGCGCTTCGTTCTACAGGGACGAACCGGTCGTGGTCGACGGCCGGTTGATCACGACCGGTTCGGCGGGCGCGCTGCTGCTGGCGCGCGAGGTGATGCGTCGGCTGGACGTCATGTCCGGAGAAGCGCTGGAAGCCTGGTACCATTACTACAGCACGGGCGAGGCCGCTTATTTTTACGCGCTGATGGGGGCGGTGTCCGACCGCTGACGTTACCGCCCGGGTTTGCCGAGGACGGTCAGACGGCCGGCGTCCGACACGAGCAGCCGGATGCCGTCTTCCCGCTTGACGAAGGCGCAGGAGAAGCCGCTCGGATAGCCATCCAGCGTGTAGCGGTTGCCGCCGGCGTGGACGAGGGCGGCGTCCCGGACGAAGGAGCCGGCCCGCATCCGGATGCGCAGCGCGCCGTCCTCCCGGCGGATCGCCGCCGGCATGCCGGGGCCTCCGCCTTGGACCGGCGCATATTCGCCTTCCAGAGCGGCGAACTCGAGATCGGGTTCGCCGCTCAGCTTTGCCTCGGCGAGTAGCTCCAGCCCGGCGCGGGCCGCCGGGTCGGGCGCGCTTTCCGCCAGCGTCCGCGCCGCCAGCGACCAGGCTGCAGCGAGCGCTTCTTCGGCGGGGACTTCGACGTCGGGCCGCACCCCGGTCCCTTCCCAGTTCGTGCCGGTGACGGCGTTGATCAGATAGCCGGTCGGGATATTCGCGACGAAGCCGTGGCCGAGCGGGACGGGCCCGATGTTCGACGTGTGCGAGCCGCCGCCGGTCGTCTCGCCGACGATCGTCGCCCGCTTGAACGCCTGCAGATCGTAGCTGAGCTGTTCGGCCGCGGAGAAGGTTGCCGGCGAAGTGAGCACGTAGACCGGCTTCCGGCTGCCGTAGGCGAGATCGCCGACATCGGCGGTGCGCAGCCGCTCGGGCCGGTCGCCGTTGCGCCAGTGCACCGTGTTCGTCGTATAGGGCGAGCCTTCGCTCAAATACCCTTCGATCAGGCCGACGACGGCCGGCGATCCGCCGGTGTTCCCGCGCAGGTCGAGGATGAGCGCGTCGGTCCCGTTCAGCAGGGCGAACGCCGCCGCGATCGCCCGCATGGCCGATTCGGACGGCGGCATCGCGTTCACCGCCATGTAGCCGATGTTGCCGTCGAGGATGCGCACGTCGGGCAGCGCCGCCGCGTCCGGCCCGGCCGCCCGGGGCGCCGGAGCGAGCGGAGCCTTCGGCGCCGGACCGATCGGCTTGGCGGGACCATCCGGCTCGGGCGCGGTCAGGCCCGGCGCCATCGGTCCCGCATCGCGCGGAAGCGGGACGGCCGGCCCTGGAACCGCGGCCCTCGGCACGGGACTGCCCGGCGCAGGTCCGCCCGGCTCCGCCGCCCTCGGCGCGGGACCGTCCGGCGCAGCCCCCGGCGCGGGCGGCATCGGCTCATACCGGACGCCGAGATGCCCGTCGCGGGATATCTCCCGCAGATCGGCCTGCAGGGCGTCGGCGAATTCGACCGGCGAGCGGATGCCGTCATACGCGCCTTCTTGCAGCTTGTTCCGGATCGCCTCGGCCATCTCACGGCCGATCTCTTCGTAGACATAATGCTCCGTCAGCGCTTGCGCCAACGCCTCCGCCACCTGCCTGCGCACGGCGGCGTCGAGCTGCACGGCCGGACTCGCCGGACCGGGCCCCGCGCCGGTCGCAAGGGGCTCTCCCGCGGCCTGCCCGCCTCGCGCGGCCCCGGACTCGCATCCGGCGATCGCTGCGGCAATGAGCAGGATGCCGGCGATTTTCCGCATCCGTCGGTGTTTCAACACAAGCTTCATCGTTCATGGCCTCCTGAATCGCAGATTTCGGAGACCATTATGGGAGCGGCAAATAAAAATCAGATTATAAACCTACTTGAACCGCCCGATCCGCTTTCCCGCGGGCGCGGCCGGCAGGCGGACCGTCATCGTCGTGCCGCGCCCGGGCTGACTTGCCGCCGTGATCGCGCCGCCGTGCTTCTCCGCGATCCAGCGGGCGATGGAGAGGCCAAGGCCCGTGCCGCCGTCGCCGCGGCTTCTCGACCGGTCCCCGCGATAGAACCGCTCGAAAATGTGCGGCAAGTCCTCCCCGGCAATGCCTTCGCCCGTATCTTCCACCATCATGACCGCCTGCTGGCCGCGTCTTGTCAGCGTGACCCGGATCGCGCCGCCGGCGGGCGTGTGCTTCAAACTGTTGTCGAGCAGGATGACGAGCAGCTGCTGCAGCTTGTCGCGGTCTCCCGTCAGCTCGACGCCGGAGGCGAGCTCCGCCTCGAGCCGCACCCCGTTCAATTCCGCCAGCGGTTCGAACAGCCGCATCACATGGCGGATCAGCTCGTCAAGCCGCACGTCGCCGAGCAGCAGCTCCTCCCGGCCGGAATCGGACCTGGCGAGCAGCAGCAGCAGGTCCGCCAGCTTGGCCATCCGCTTCGCTTCCGCGAGCACCATCGAGATCTGCTCGCTGTGTTCCAGCGCGGAGCGATCCGGATGCATCAGCATCAGCTCCGCATTCGCCTGGATGATCGACAGCGGCATGCGCAGCTCGTGGGAAGCGTCGGCGGTGAACCGGCGCTGCTGCTCCCAGGAACGGCGAATCGGCCTGAGCGCCTGATTGGCGAGGTACAGGCCGGCCAGAACGGTCAGCGCGCCGCCCAGCCCGAGCCCGATCAGGAACCAGTCGGCGAGCCTGTTCAGCATCGCCTGCTCGGCATCCATATTGACGACGGCCTGAACGTGCATGATCGGGATCGGCGCTGCCGGTGATGAGGACGACGCCGGGTCCGCCGCGCCGGAGCCGCTACCGGACGCCGAACCCGTCCCGCCGGAATCGCTGCCGTAGACAAACGCCGAACCCGTCCCGCCGGATGCGCCGACGTCCGCTTCCGCCCCGCCCGGCGGCCTGTGGCTCCGATGCAGCAGCAACGGGGAGGGCAGCGCCAGGAACAAGGTGCGGTAATAATGGCCGCCGATCTGCACCGTAACCGGCCTTTCCGCCGACCGGTGCGCGCCGAATTGCGCATAGAACGATTCGTACCCCGCATCCGCCAGCGAAGCGGGATACGGCACGCCCTGTCCGTCCCAGAGCAGCACGACGGGGCCGCGCTCCAGGGGCGGACGTGCCGCCGTTCCGGCTTCGCCCGCCGGCGCGCCCAGCTGCTGCTCGTAGCGGCGGCTCGGCTCATCCGCCGGGGCGAACCGCTGCGCCGCGGCCATGAGCCCGGCATCCAGCCGGTCATAAATTTGCGCGCGCAGCAGCGCATAGACGACCGTCCCGATCACCGCCAGCACGACAAGGAACACGGCCGCATTGAGCAGCGTCAGCCGGGCCCGGGTTTTGGCGAACATGGCCTGCTCTCCTTCAGCATGTAGCCGACGTTCCGAACCGTCTGAATGACGTGGTCGTAACCGTGCGGCTTCAGCTTCCTGCGCAGATAGTAGATGTACACATCGACGACGTTGCAGCCGATCTCCGTATCGAGCCCCCACACCCGCGAGAACAGCTGGTCCCGCGTCAAAATTTGCTCCCGGTTCCGCAGCAGAAAAAGCAGCAGCTCGAATTCCTTGTGCGTCAGTTCGAGCGGCTCGCCGTCGACGGCGGCTTCCCGTTTCTTCGTGTTCAGGGTCAGACGGTTGTAGCGCACATCCCCGTTCGGTTCGGCCGCTCCGTGGCGGCGCCTTCCGCGCGCAGCGTTCGGACGATGTCGAGCCCGCTCATGCCGGGCAGCATGATGTCCACGACCAGCAGATCGTAGATGCCTTGCTGCGCCAGATACAATCCGTCGTCGCCCGTCTCCACCCCGTCGGCCTCATAGCCTTCCTCCCGCAAAATGTTCACGATCGTCGCCAGCAGACGGCGGTCGTCTTCCACGGCCAAAACGCGCATGGGGGCAACCCTCCTTTTTCACAGGAATGGCTGCCCCCATTGTACGCCGCGCACATTAAAAACAGATGAGAAAAAGCGGTTCAGCCCGCGGCTTCCCGCACGATGACGCCGTTGCCGTCGGGATCGACGAAGGTGAAATACCGGCTGCCCCAATTGTCCGCAATCCCGGAAACCGGGACGTTCTTGCCGCGCAGGTACGTGTGTATGGCTGAAAGGTCCGGCGCTTCCAGAACGGCGAGCGGCTTTGCGTGGACGGCGGAGCCGCTGTCCGGATCGACAACCGCCGTCGAACCGCTGAGCCGGCCGTCGTCAAACAGCAGATCGGCGCCCGGATCCATCGCGATGAACGGCAGGCCGCCGAACGGATCGTGAAGTTCGTTCCAAGTCCGAATACCACTCCGTCGCCTTCATTTTCGAACGGGCGCGGGAGAGGATGTTGTAGACGTTGCTTTTCTTCATCTCGAGGCGGCCAGCTCTTCGCCGTATTGAATGAACGCGTCTTGGCCGAGGGAGTCACGGATTGTCCGTATAAATAATCTCGCCCACCTCGTTCTGCAGCGAGGAATACCTGGCCGGCGAGTGGCCGATGAAGCGCTTGAATTCCTTGATGAAATGCGCCTGATCGTAGTAATAATCCTGGAACTGCCGGTTCTCCATGAAGCCGCGCTTGTCGCGCATCAAGGCCTGGAAGCAATGCTGGAAACGAACGATGGAAGCGAACGTTTTCGGGCTGAGGCCGAGCCGCTCCGCGTATTTCGCGCGCAGCCACCGGTCGCTTACCCCCAGATCCTGCGACAGATCCGCGATCGGCAGGAGACCGCGCGAGTTCCGGATGGCATGGATGCTGTATTCGAATTTCGCGTCCGGCTCCGTCAGGGAGAGCAGCCTGATCAGATAATCCTGCAGCAAAATCGCTTTCTGCGCCGGGTCGGACGCCAGGACAATCCGCTCTTCGAACATGCGGTAGACCGGTCCGCCGTCGATCTCCTCGAACGGCACGAGGTTGTTGCGCAGCTCATGATGCGAAACGGCGAGAAGCCTGTAGGCGCCGGCGGGATGAAGCTCGAAGCAGATGCAGCCGAACGGCTTGTCCCGGTCGAACTCGGCAACCGCGGCGCAGTCGGACACCCCCAGGATGAACAGCTTGTGCTCCGGAAGCTTGTATGCGCGCTGACACACCAGCCCCGTGAAATCTCCCTTGTAATACAGCATCAGCTTGGCGGAGCCGTTGGGAACCACGACCTGCAGCTCCTCCTCGGACAGGCCTCCGGCGCTTTCGAACACCCAGATGTCTTTCACGCATTTCCGCAATTCCATCCGCGGCGTCAAACGTCTGACGGTCAGCCTGCTCACCGGATCTCGCCTCCATTCGTTCCAGGAAATTCTGCTTATGACGAAATATAGCACGTGTTCCATGGATTGAACAGTATTGGGATGCGCGGGGAAGTGCTGTTCCGATTCTTACAATACACCAGACTCGCTTGACGTTATCTTTGGTTCCAGAAATACTTTCCGCCCGGGAGTTGACTCATGGACAGGACAATCCGTAATGCCGTATCTGACGGAGTCCGTTTGTTTGTCTGGAGTATCGGATTTTTCTACCGGCATCTCAGCCTCGTGCTGCTCTCGCTGATCCCGTCGACGTTCCGCTTCATCCAGATGTGGAACGACCTGAATACGCCGCTGTGGATGGAAATCGCCGTCGAATCGACCCGGGTGGTACTTTTTCTGCTCATCCTCGCGCTCATGCACCGCTCCGGATTTCGGGACGTGTTCGATTCCGCGCTGTGGCAGCGATGGCAGCGCAGCCTGAAGATCGAACTGGAGCGGAACTGGCCCGTGACGTTCCTCGCCCAGATCGCGGTTTTCATCATCGGGTTGTACGTGCTCATGAACACCACGCTCGAATGGCTGCTGAATCCGGCCTTCATGAAGGGCTACATGGTGCTGCTCGGCATGGAGGAGTACGACTACGATCAGGTGTACACCGCCGCGCTGTTCTTCCTGAAGAACATGTCCGTCATTCCGCTGAGCATGGTGTACATTCTGCGGATGCTCGGCGCGGGTGCTGATACGCGGGACAAATAAATGGAGGAGGAGTATTCACGCCGGAACGGAGAACGATGAAAATCAGGGAAGGGCAGCCGGTCGATGCCGGGCTGCTGGCACGGCTGCTCCGCGAAGCGGCTGCCGCATTATGAGCGGTCAGCCGGCTGCCGCCGGACAAGCTTATTTCCGCAGCGCGCCGCGTCTATGCGCGCTTCTCCGGTACTCCTGCGGGGTCATGCCCGTGCAGCGCTTGAAGCAGGCCGAGAAGTACGGGGCATGGCGGAAACCGACCTCGTCCGCGATCCGTTCGACCGGCCATGCGGTTGAGATGAGCAGCCGTTTGGCCTGTTCGATGCGATATTGCTGCAGGTAGCGGGCGGGCGAGACGCCGTAGACTTTTTTCATGCAGCGGACGATGTAGCTGGGGTGATAGTGCAGCCATTCGCCGAGCGTCTCGTTCGTGATCTCTTCCCTGTAGCGCTGCTGCAGGCAGAATGCGGCGCGCTCGGCGACCCGCGCGGCCGGCGTCTCGGCGGACCCGGCCTGTTCACGTTCGAGCAGGGCGAGCAGCTGGAACAGGAGCTGCTGCTTCTCCCAGAAGCTTTCTCCGATCGGCAGTGCCAGCAGCCGCCGGATCTTGTCGAACGCGAGCCGCGGATCGGACAGCGGCGCATGCTTCGGCAGCCGGATCGTCTTCGGCCGGTCGAAGGGCGACGAAGGAGCGGGCGCTTCCGCTTCGGGCAGCGCGGGAACTTCACGCCAGTCCGCATGTTCGAAATGCAGCCAATAGAACATCGTCTCCTCCTCGCACGGCCTTACCGCATAGTGCGCTCCCTTCGGCAGCAGCAGCAGCGTATCCCCTTCGCTCAGGCTCCATTCCCGCCCGTTCTCCCCGATGTGCAGCGTGCCCGATGCGACGACGAGCAGATCGAACAGCCCGAAATCGGCGCGGTTCGGATGCCGGTCTCCGGCCTGGTACACCGCGCAGCCGGACTCCCGATAATAAGGCAGCGGCGGAGTCGCAAGTTCGATGACGGTTGTCTCGCTCATGGATCTCTCCGGATTCAGTCTCATTTTTTATAAGAATAAGCGCGTTCTTATGCTGTTCCTTCTTGACGATACCGCATATACTCGTGGTCGTGAAGAGTCAAAATTTATCATCCCCGAGGTGGAGCCGGTATGAGCAGAGCAGCCATTCGGATTCGCGACGACTTCTGGAGCGCTTATCAGGAGTTGGTGACGGGCACGGTCATTCCCTATCAGTGGGAAGCGCTGAACGACCGGATCGAAGGAGCGGAGCCGAGCCATGCGATCCGCAATTTCCGCATCGCGGCCGGGCTGGAGGAAGGCGAGTTCGGCGGGTTTGTTTTTCAGGACAGCGATCTCTACAAATGGCTGGAGGCGGCGGCGTACGCGCTGCGCCTCAAGCCCGATCCCGAGCTGGAGCGCATCGCGGACGAAGTGATCGGGCTGATCGGGAAAGCCCAGCAGGCAGACGGGTATTTGAACACGTATTTCACGATTCGTGAACCGGACAAGCGTTGGACGAACCTGTATGAAGCGCACGAGCTGTACTGCGCGGGGCATCTGTTCGAGGCCGCGGTCGCCTATTTCGAGACGACGGGCAAGCGGAGGCTGCTCGACATCGCTTGCCGGTTCGCCGATCTGATCGACCGCACGTTCGGGCCCGGCGAAGGGCAGCTTCGGGCGTACTGCGGGCATCCCGAGATCGAGCTGGCGCTCGTGAAGCTGTACGGGGCAACGGGCGAGGAGCGGTATCTGAAACTGAGCAAGTTTTTCGTCGATGAGCGCGGGAAACAGCCGAATTATTTTATCGCGGAATGGAAACGAGGCCGCACGCCGATCTGGAACCCCGGGATGCCGGATCTGGAAGTGTATCAGGCCCATCTGCCCGTGCGCGAGCAGACGGCGGCCGTCGGCCACGCGGTCCGCGCCGTTTACCTGTACAGCGCGATGGCGGATCTGGCCCGGCTGATTGGCGACGTTCGGCTGCGCGAAGCGTGCGAACGGCTCTGGTTCAACACGACGAAGAAGCAGATGTATATCACGGGCGGCATCGGGTCGACGCATCTCGGCGAGGCGTTCACGTTCGACTACGACCTGCCGAACGATCTCGCATATGCGGAGACGTGCGCTTCGATCGGCTTAATCTTCTGGGCGCGGCGGATGCTCCGGCTGGAAGCGCGGAGCGAGTACGCCGATGTGATGGAACGGGCGCTGTACAACAACGTGCTCGGCAGCATGGCCCGGGACGGGAAGCATTTCTTCTACGTCAATCCGCTGGAGGTGTGGCCGGAGGCGAGCATGCGGAATCCGGACCGCCGCCACGTGAAGCCGGTGCGCCAGAAATGGTTCGGCTGCTCGTGCTGTCCGCCGAACGTGGCGCGGCTGCTCTGCTCGCTGGACGATTACATTTACGATATCGACGAGGCGGCCGGCAAGGTGTACGTTCACCTGTACATCGGCAGCGAAGCCGGGTTTGAAATGGCGGGACGTGCCGTGACGCTGCGCCAGCGCTCGGGGCTGCCGTGGGACGGCACGGTGAGGTTCGAATTGTCCGTTCCCGGGGAAGCGGGCGGAGCGCGGTTCGCGCTGGCGCTGCGCGTGCCGAACTGGTTCCAGACGGCTGAGCCGCGGCTTGCGGTGAACGGTGCAGCCTGCCCGTACCGCGTGGAAAATGGCTATGCGGTCGTGGAGAGGGAATGGTCGGACGGCGATCGTGTGGAATGGCTGCTGCCGATGGAGACGGTGCTGATCGGCGCGCGTCCGGAGATTCGCGCGAACGCCGGCAAGGCGGCGATCCAGCGCGGTCCGCTCGTGTATTGCGTCGAGGAGGCGGACAACGGCGCGCCGCTCGCCGCGCTGTCGCTGGCGGACGATCCCGCGCTGAGCGCTGCGTTCGTGCCGGATCTGCTGGGCGGCTGCGTCGTCGTCGAGGGGAGCGGCGAGGTGCCGGCCGATATGGACTGGCCGGAGGATGCGCCGTACCGGCCGCTCCGGAACGCGTCGCGGCCGAAGCGGCTTAAGGCGATCCCGTACTACTTGTGGGGGAACCGGGAGCCCGGCGAGATGAGCGTCTGGCTGCGGTGTTGAGTTGCCGTGCGCGGGCGGGGCGGTTACGGAACGCGGTTCCGTTCCAGCTCCCGCGTCCGCTCCAAGTCGGCGCCGTCGTCCCGCCGACTTTCGTTCCCGCGCTTCCGCGCCCTTTTTCCCGTTGCCCGCCGATCCGCATCCGCACAATTTTCCGCACACTTTAGCGTTTCTTTATTTTTCCCTGATACGCTTCGTTCATGGCACGGAACATCGATGAAACGAGGGATGATGCGCATGAACGAAACGTGCATCCTGCGAACCGACCGCATCAGCAAGCGGTTCAAACATGCGGCGGCCGTCGACGAAGTATCGCTCGCCGTCCGCGAAGGCACCGTGTACGGCCTGCTGGGGCCGAACGGCGCCGGCAAGACGACGCTGCTCAAAATGATCGCCGGGCTGCTGCGCCCGACCGGCGGGGCCATGTGGTTCGACGGCAAGCCGTGGAGCCGAAGCAGCCTCGAACAGATCGGGGCGCTGATCGAATCGCCCGCGCTGTACGGCAACCTGACCGCGCGGGAGAATTTGAACGTCCACACGATGATGCTGGGTTTGCCGGAGCGCCGCATTGATGAAGTGCTGGAGACGGTGGATCTGACGGACACCGGCAAGAAGCGCGCCGCGCATTTCTCGCTCGGCATGAAACAGCGGCTCGGCATCGCGATCGCGCTGCTGAAGCGGCCCCGGCTGCTCATTCTCGACGAGCCGACGAACGGCCTCGACCCGCTCGGCATCCAGGAGCTTCGCGAACTGATCCGTTCGTTCCCCGCGCAGGGCATCACCGTGCTGCTGTCGAGCCATGCGCTGAACGAAGTCGAGCAGATCGTCGACGACATCGGCATCATCAGCGGCGGGAAACTGCGCTATCAGGGACCGTTGGACAAAAACGCCGATCTGGAGGCGCTGTTCATGGAAGTCGTCCGCGCCTCCGACAGGAGGGCGGGCGCAAGATGAAGAACCTGATTACCGCCGAACGGCTGAAATACAAGCGCAGCTTCGCCAAGAAACTTGCGCTGGCCGCACCGCTCTTCTTCGCGCTGTACGGCGCCGTCATCCGCTTCTACCTGCCGGATCAGACCATGCTGCCCTGGCGCGCGCTGCTCGCCATGATCTTCAACTGGTGGCCGGTGCTGTTCGTCCCGATCGGGGTTTCGCTGCTCTGCGTGCTTGCGGAAAACCGGGAGAAGAAAGCGGGGAACTACCGCAGCCTCCGCGCCAACCCGATCAATCCCGGGAAGCTTTGGCTGAGCAAAATTGTTGTGCTAGGCTATTATCAGTTGCTGTCGTCCGTCGTGCTGATCATCGCGGCCGCAGCGGCCGGTCTCCTGACGGCAGGCGGAAGCGTTCCGCTGATGAAGATCGCGGCGGCCAGTCTGCTGATCTGGCTGGTCTCGCTCAGCCTTATTCCGATCCACCTGTTTGCGGCGGCCCGTTTCGGCGCCTTCGGGGGCCTTGCGCTCGGCATCGCGGCGATGCCGGCCGGCGTGCTTGCGGCGGCCAAGCCGTACTGGATCGCCGTGCCGTGGAGCTGGCCGACCCGGCTCATGGCGCCGCTCATCGGCGTGCATCCGAACGGCGTGCCGCTTCAGCCGGGCGATCCGATGCTTGAGCCTTCTACCATCCCGCTCGGCATCGCGGCATCGCTGCTGTTTCTCATCGTATCTTCCGCGCTGACCGCCGGCTGGTTCGCGGGCCGAGAGGTGCGGTGACCATGCCGGAACTGCGCCGAAGGAAACCGTATCGAAGCATGCCGGCCGTGACGATGCTGCGCCTGATGCGGGCGGATTGGATGAAGACGAGGCGGACGCCGCTCCGCTGGGCCGTCATGGCCGCTCCCGCGGCGTACGCGCTGCTCTTCCTCTGGTATATGTCGCAATTGCCGGTCAACGCGGCGCAGCGGATGCCCGGCGTTTTCCTCGAAGTTTGGACCGTGCTGTTCCCGCTGGCCATCGGAGCGCTGGCCGGACTGCTCAGCCTGCAGGAGGAACATGCGGGGCATTACGGCGCACTGCTCGGTTCCACCGCATCCAGACCGGTCGTCTATGCCGCCAGATTGCTGCTGCTTGTGCTCATCAACGCGGGCGGCCTGCTGTGCGCGGCGACGATGCTGCTGCTCGGCATGCGGTTGATCCCCGGGCTTGCCGCGGCGGATGCCGGGCTGTTCCATGGCGGCGTGCTGCTTGCCTTCGCCGGCGCGCTGCCGCAGATCGCGCTGCACCAGTGGCTCGGCCTCGCCCTCGGATGGGGCGCGAGCGTCGGCATCGGAGGAGCCGGGCTGCTGATGGCGGCGATCGTCGGCGCAACCGGCGTCGGGGATCGGATCTGGCCGCTTGTGCCGTGGGCATGGCCGGTCAGATTGGCGCAGTTCCCGGCGGAGCCGGATGCGTTGACCCGCGGACTGCTGCCGGCCCTGCTGCTCTTCGCCGTACTTGCGATGGGCGGCGCAGCGTGGTTCGGCCGATGGGAAGGGCGGCGCGGCGAAGACTGATGATGGGGACGGACGCAAGCTTTTTCGATGTTGAGGGGTGAGGGGATGGCCTGCATTTTGATCATCGACGATGAAGAAGACCTGGTCTCCCTGCTGCGGGAGGAGCTGGAGGCGCGGGGGCACACGGTGCTCACCGCGAGCGACGGCGAGGCAGGGGTGCGGCAGGCCCGGAAGCAGCCGGATCTGATCATTCTCGACATCATGATGCCGAATCTGAACGGTTACGAGGTGTGCCGGGCGATCCGGGACGAGGTGATGTGCCCGATCATTTTCCTGAGCGCCAAGCAGTCGGAGATGGACCGGATCACCGCATTCAACCTCGGCGGCGACGATTACGTACTGAAGCCGTTCGGCCTGCGTGAACTGATGGCGCGCATCGAAGCCAATCTGCGCCGGGAGCGGCGGGCCCAGTATCTGAACGCCGAGCGGAAGCGGTCGAAGCTGTACTTCGGCGATCTGGGGCTGGATCTGAAAGAGCGGACCCTCTCGATCGGCGGCAAGCCCGTCCCGCTGACCCGGCGGGAATACGACCTGGTTGAACTGCTCGCCACGCACAGCGGGCAGGTGTTCTCCCGCGAGCAAATTTACGAGGAAGTGTGGGGCTTCGATGCGGAAGGCGATTCGTCCACCGTCGTCGAACATGTAAAAAAAATCCGCGCCAAGCTCGCAGCCGTCGACCCGGATACGGAGTACATCGCCACGGTGTGGGGGATCGGCTACAAGTGGAACAAACGTTGAATGCCTGCTGAAGGAGCGCGCGCTCGTGAAGGACAAACCGCTCAAATCGCAAATCCGGCTGACCATCGTGCTGATCGTCGTCTCCAGCCTGCTGGCGACGATCGTGACGTATGCGGCGGGGATCTGGCTGTTCAGTTATTTGCTGTACAAAAAGATTAACCCCGCAAATTATTATGAGGCTCAAATACCGGGCATTGAAGCGTACATCCGGGAGCAGGGCGGGGCGCTGATCGATCCGGCCGCCCGGGAACGGCTGGAGCGGGTCATTCCGCGGGACGGCATGGACTATCAGGTGTTCGACGCGGCCGGGAACCGGGTGTACGGCTCGAGCGATGCGGCCTACGTCGCGCAGCCGGAAGACTTGATCCGCCGGCTCAACACGACCTTCCCGGCCAGGGGCAGATTCGTCCGGGCCGTGCCCGTCGTGAGCGGTCAGGACGGGCTGTCCGGCGCCGTGCTGCTTGCCTATGAGCTGAAGGTGTCGCCGGCAAGCGACAGCGGGCGCTACTGGATCGCGGCGCTGCTTATCGTCATGATCGCGACGCCGTTCATCTATTTCGTGCTGGCGATTCTGTTCTTCACGAAACGTTTTGCCGCCCGCGTGAACAAGCCGCTGCAGATGCTGATGGCGGCTGCCCATCAGATCAAGAACAAGAATCTCGACTTCGAGCTCGATTACCGCGCCGACAATGAGCTCGGGCGGCTGAGCGCCGCGTTCTCCGAGATGAAGGACGAACTGAAGCGCTCCCTGTCCGCCCAGTGGCGAATGGAGGAAGAGCGGCGCAGCATGACCGAGGCGCTGGCCCATGATCTGAAGACGCCGCTGTCGCTCATTCTCGGTTATGCGGAAGCGCTGCTGGACGATCCCGAAGCGGCGCGCACGGCGAAACAGGCCCGATACCTGGACATTATCCGGGAGAATGCGGAGAAATGCTCCGCCCTCGTCCGGCGGATGCTGTACATCGCCGAACTGGAAGGCCCCGGCCTGCAAGTCCGGCCGGTCGAGGTCCGGATCGGCCCGTTCCTGAGGCAGAAGCTGTCTCACTATGAATTGGAGGCGCGGCAGCGCCGGATCCGCATCGAGGCGGACATCCGCGGCGATGCCGATACGCCGGTCCGGTTCGATGCGGAAATGGCGGAGCGGATACTGGACAATGTGATTACGAACAGTCTGGAGCATACGCCTCCGGGCGGCCGGATCCGGATCGCCGTCCGTGTCCGCCCCGACCGGGCCGAGTATGAAATCTGCAATACGGGGCCGCCGTTCAGCAAGAAAGATCTGGAGAACCTGTTCCGCAGGTTCTATCGCGGCGCGGAAGCCCGCGGCAGCAAAGGCGGCCATGCCGGGCTGGGGCTCTACATCGTGCGGCAGCTTGCGGCGAAGATGGGCGGGGCGGCCAGGGCGTACAATGCCGAAACCGGCGAAGCGTGCATTGCGTTTCACCACGCCATCGAGACGCCGCAGACATCGTCCGCACGGCGTGAAGAGGCGCGACAGGAGGGATGCGCGGATGAATGATGACGAACTCCAGGCAGCCGTCGCCCGGGCCGTACCCGGAATGGCGGACGAGCGGATCGTGTCCGTCCGGGAGGCGAGGGGCGGCGATATCGGGGAGTCTTACCGCATCGACACGGAGCGGCGGCGGCTCTTCGTGAAGGTGCGCCGGGACATGCCGGCGCTCATGTTTCAGCGGGAAGCGGAAGGGCTGGCGCTGCTCGGGCAAGCGGAAGCGCTGGCCGTTCCGGAGCCGCTCTACGCCGGGGAGATTCCCGGACAGACGGGCACGGGCGGCATGATCGTGCTGGAGTGGATCGAGACCGGACCGGCCCGCCCGGAGACGATCGAAGCGCTCGGCGCCGGTCTCGCCGCGCAGCACCGCAAGACGAGCCCGGACGGGCGGTACGGGCTTCGCACGGACAATTACATCGGGCTGCTGCCGCAGGTGAACACGCCGGACAGTTCCTGGGCGGCCTTCTACCGGGACTCACGCCTGCTGCCGCTGGCGAAGCTGGCGGATGAGTGCGGGATGCTGCCGAAGCACAGAAGGGACAGGTTGTACCGATTGATGGAGCGTCTGGACCGGTGGCTGCCGGATCGGCCCGCCCCGTCGCTGCTGCACGGCGATCTGTGGAGCGGCAACTGGCTGGCCGGCTTGGACGGGCGTCCCTGGCTGATCGATCCGGCGGTCTATTACGGCGACCGGGAGTGCGACCTGGCGTTCTCGGAGCTGTTCGGTGGCTTTCCCGCCCGATTCTACGCGGCCTACCGGGAAGCGTACCCCGTCGCCCCCGAATACGAGGAGCGCAAACCGATCTATCAACTGTACCATCTGCTGGTGCACCTGATCCTGTTCGGCGAAGCGTACGGCGCCGCCGTCGACCGGGTGCTGCGGCGGTATGCCGGCGGCGTGTGAATGCGAGTCGTCAAACGGAGGAACGCGGAGGGAATGGGAATGAAACTGGCGGGCAATTGGAAGCTGCAGTGGTTTGAGCCGGGAACCCGGGCGCCTCTGGAAATCGCCTCGCCCGATTTTACCGATTATTTCTGGCTCGACGCGAAGGTGCCGGGAGACGTGCACTCCACCCTGGTTCGAAAGAAGGTGATCGACGATCCGTTCGTCGGGCACAACGACATGAAATGCCGCTGGGTGGAGGACAAGGAATGGTGGTACCGGACCCGATTCGCCTGGGACGGGGAGCCGGAGGACGACGAGGTCGTCGAGCTGCTGTTTGAAGGGCTCGATACGTTTGCGACCGTTTACCTGAACGGTCTGGAACTCGGCCGCACGGAAAATATGCTGGTGGAGCACGCGTTCGACGTCACCGGACTGCTGCGAGAAGGGGACAACGTCCTGGCGGTCCGGTTCGACCCGGTGCATCTTCCGGTCAGGGACAAGGAGAAAAACTATTGGTGCGGATTCGAGAAAGACCGGATCTGGGTGCGGAAGGCCGCGATGAACTTCGGCTGGGACTGGGGGCCGCGCCTGGCGACGGTCGGCATCTGGAAGGACGTTCATCTGCGGAAATGGAGGAAGGCGCGGATCTTCTCCGTCTTTCCCCGCACAGCCGCCGTATTGGACGGCAGGGCGGTCGTGGAAGTGGACGCGGAGATTTTGCGCCGGCCGTGCGGCGGGGAGCCGCTGACCGTGGAGGTCAGCCTGACGGGGGACGGGCGGTCCGTCACCGGATGCGCCGGCCTGACGGCGGACGGGCGGTCGCTTTTTGCCGACGTCCGCCTGCCGGGACAGAAGGCGACGATCGTCCTCGAAGTGGACCGGCCGAAGCTGTGGTGGACGCACGATCTGGGCGAACCGTTCCTGTACCGGCTGACGGTTGCGCTGAAAGACGCCGAAGGCCATGTCCTCGACCGGGTTGAACAGGATTTCGGCATCCGGGAGCTTGTGTTGGAGGAGCGGCATGAGAGCGGGGAGAACCTGTTCTGTTTCCGCCTGAACGGGGTCCGCGTTTTCGCCAAGGGGGCCAACTGGATTCCCGTACACAGCTTCATCGGAGCGGCGGAGGACGAACGCTACAAGAAGCTGCTCGCCCTGGCGCGGGATGCCGGAATGAATATGTTGCGCGTCTGGGGCGGCGGCATTTACGAGAAGGATGTTTTCTACCGCGAATGCGACAGGCTGGGCATCCTCGTCTGGCAGGATTTCATGTTCGCGAACGCCCTGTACCCGGATTACAACCGCAACTTCATGGCGAACGTGTGCGACGAGGCCGCCAAGGCGATCCGGCGCCTCCGGAAATACACCTGCATCGCCCTCTGGTGCGGCAACAACGAGATCGACTGGCTCTATGAGCGGGAAAAGACAGCGGGCCGCATCACCACGCCGCTGTACGGGCGGAAAATCTGGCATGAGCTCATTCCGGAATTGCTGCACGAGCTGGACCCCACCCGGGTCTACCGGCCGAGCACCCCTTACGGCGGCAACGACCACAACGCGGAGGACGTCGGCAACCGCCACAACTGGCAGGTCTGGCACGGCAACGTGGAGCCGCGGAAGTTCGGGGAACCCGCGCTGCAGAATATTTCGGTGGAAGGCGTGTCGTTCAAAAACTACAAGAAGGACCGCACGCGCTTCTCCAACGAATTCGGCATGCACGCCTCGTCCAACCGCCATACGCTCGAACGGTACATTCCGGAAGGCGAGTTTTACTGGCAGAGCGAGGAGATGGCGTACCGCAACAAGGACATCTTCCATGAAAAAGGCATGCTGCTGATGGAAGGGTACACCGGCGTTCCCCGCGATCTGGACCAGTACATCCGCTACTCCATGCTGACGCAGGCGGAAGGGCTGAAATACGGCATCGAGCATTACCGGCGCCGGAAGCCGTTCACCGCCGGCGCGCTCATCTGGCAACTGAACGACTGCTGGCCGGGAACGAGCTGGTCGCTGATCGATTACGGTCTGCTGCCGAAAGCGTCCTATTACTACGCGCGGAAATTTTTCGCTCCGGTCGCGGCATCGATCGATCACGATCCCGGCAAGCCGCTGGCCGTCTGGCTGGTCAACGATTTACAGGAGGCGGTGGAAGACGAGCTGGTGCTGGAAGTCGTCACGTTTGAAGGCAGGGTGGTGCGGACCGAAGCGGTCGCGGTTTCCGTCGGGCCCAATGAAGCCCGGAAGCTCGCGGAATATGCCGAGGAAGAGCTGCTCGGCGGCGCCGCGCCGGATGCGGTCGCCGTCCGGCTCAGGTCGCACGGCGGCCGGTTCCCGGACAATGTGTATTACCTGCGGGATTTCAAGGATCTCCGCTTCCCGCCGGCGCAGCTGTCTGTTGAGCGATCCGCCGAAAGGCGGACGATCGCGGTGACGGCCGACCGGCTCGCGCGCTTCGTCATGCTCGATATTCCGCAGGAGGAAGTCGTCTGCTCGGACAATTTCTTCGACCTGTTCCCGGGCGAGTCCCGGACGATCGAGCTGCGGCACCTGTCCGGCGGGGAAATCCGGATCGAAGCCATCGCGGTGTCGGCGATCAACGGGGAAGCGGAAGCGGGCGGTTGACTTGCCGAAGGCAAGGATGCGGGCAATTAACGGCATAATTTGCCGTTAATGCCCGTGCGTGCGGGCGGCGCAGGGCGAATAACGGCACGCCGTGCCGTTATTGGCGCCGAGCGGGGGACGGATCGGCCTGACTGCGTCCAATAACGGCAGATTTTGCCGTTATTGCCTGTGCGCACGGCAGGCGCAGGCCGATTAACGGCACGCCGTGCCGTTATTGGCGCCGAGCGGGGGCCGGATCGGCGTGGCGCCCTGACGGCCGCATCCGGCCTCACGCCCCCTCCGCGGGAAATTCCATCGCCGCGGTCAAGCCACCCCCATCCGGGCTGTCGAGCAGAAGTCTGCCGTGGTGGGCCTTCGCGATTCGGGCGACCATCGGCAGACCCAGGCCGTGCCCGTGCCGGGGAGGCTGCTTCCGCTTGGACGAATACGGAAGCTCCGTCAATTCCGCCAACTGCTCCCGCGGGATGCCGCGCCCGTCGTCCCGAACCACGAGACGGCAGAGGGTCCGGTCTTCGGACAGGAATGTCTCGATGGCGATGCGGCAGCCTTCCGGGTTGTGATGGACGCTGTTCTGCATGAGATTGGCGATCGCCCGGAGCAGCAGCCTTTTGTCCCCGTCGATCTGTGTCTCTTCATCGGCCAGCCGCAGCACGATCTTATACCGCTCATCGAGTCCGCCGTTCAGCATATCCGCGGCCGCCTGCCGCGCGATCGCCGAGAGACGGACGGGCTCCCGGCGGATCGGCTGCATCTCGTACTCCAGCATCGAGACCAAGTTCAGGTCGCTGACGAGGGAGCGCAGCTTCTCGCCCTGGCGCCGGATGATGCCGGCCTGCCGCCGCTCTTCTTCCCCGAGATCGGAGTTGTCCTACGATTCTGCGGCAGACGGGCTCGCTCATCGAGTCGCCTTCGTACTACGGCCATCTGACGGGTCTGGAGAACTTGCGAGTTGTGCAACGGCTGCGGGGCCTGCCGGACCGCAATGTGGAGGAAGCGCTGCGGATCGTCCGGCTGGAGAAACACCGGGACAAGAAAGCGGAAGCCTGTTCGCTCGGCATGAAGCAGCGGCTGGGCATCGCCATGGCGCTGCTCGCGTTTCCCCGGCTGCTCATCCTCGACGAGCCGACGAACGGCCTGGACCCTGCGGGGATGGAGGAAATCCGGGAACTGATCAAGACGCTCCCCGGGCGCTACGGCATGACGGTGCTGCTGTCCAGCCACCTGCTGGCGGAAATCGAGCAGATCGCAACTTCGGTCGGCATCATCAACGAAGGCCGGATGGTGTTCCAGGGCAGTCTCGACAGCCTGCGATCCCGAAGCCGGGGCGAAATCCGGTTCCATACCGGGGATAATGCCGCGGCGGAACGGCTGCTTGCCGTCCACGGGTATCGCCCGGCCCTGAGCGGCGGCCGGCTCGTGTTCGGCCCGCTCGCGGACCGGGAAGTGGCGGAGATCAACCGGCTGCTGGTGGCCCGGGACATTCCGGTCACCCGGATTGAGGAGCACAGGCGCAGTCTGGAGGATATTTTCCTGGAGCTGACCGGAAGGGAGAGAAGCCTGTGATGCGGGTGCTCAAGCTCGAATATTACAAAATTCGTCGCAAGAAAATCGTTCCCATGATCCTGCTCCTGCTCGCGGCGGAAATGCTGTGGGCATGCATGTCCAACAGCCTGTCCGTCTCCCGCAATCCGGATCAGGCCGTGTGGGCGTCGATCCTGTTCATGACCGCCTCCCTGAACGGGCTGTTCATGCCGCTCATCACCGCCATCGTCGTCTCCCGGATGTGCGACATGGAGCACAAAGGCTCCACGTGGAAGCTGCTCGCCGCGCTCAATGTGGGCCGCGGACGCCTGTATGCGGCGAAATACGGGTGCGCAGGCAGCCTGCTGCTGCTCGCCATTGCGGTGCAGGCGGCGGTGATGGCGGTCTACGGTCTGGCACAGGGGTTTCCGGGCGGGCTGCCCGCTCCATGGCTGCTCCGGTTCATCGGCGGGACGATGCTGGCGACGCTCGCCGTTGCGGCCCTTCAGCAATGGATCGCCATGGCCGTCAAAAATCAGGCGTTCGCGCTGTGCCTGGGGATGCTCGGCAGCTTCATCGGGCTTACCGCGCCGCTGTTTCCGGCGGGCGTCCGGCGGTGGATGATCTGGTCCTGTTATCTGGACCTCGCCCCGGTGACGTACCGGTATGCCGAATCCGCGGGCACGTTCGCGGCACAGCCCTGGAACAGCGGAATCGCGATGGCGGCGCTGGGGACAGCCCTCCTGTTCTTCATCTTCGGCAACCTGCATGTTGCCCGGAAAGAAATTTGAGGAGTGGGTGCGATGAGACAGAGTTTGTCGGCCGAATGGCTCAAACTGCGGCATTCCCGGATCGGCATAGTCCTTGCGGTGCTGCCGGTCATCAGTTTGCTGATCGGATGCGCGAACTACGCGCTCAACCGGGGAGTGTTGACGAACGGCTGGTACAGCCTGTGGACGCAGGTCAGCCTGTTCTACGGCGTATTTTTTTTTTTTTTTTTTGCCCGTCCTCGTCGCCATCGTGAGCGCCTGGGTGTGCCGGCTGGAGCATCTGAACCGCAACTGGAACCTGGTCATGACCGCCCCCGTGCCGGTCGCCGCCGTCTTCATGGCGAAATGGATCGTCGCCTCGCTGCTGATCCTGTTTGTCCAGGCGCTGTTCATGGGACTGTACGGGATCGCGGGCCTGCTGCTTGCGCTGCCCGGGCCGTTCCCGGCGGAGACGATCGGGTGGGCCTTGCGCGGATGGTACGCCTGCCTGTCCATCAGCGCCTTGCAGCTCGGCTTGTCGCTCCGGATTCGCAGTTTCGCGGTGCCCGTCGGTTTCAGTCTGGCGGCGGTGCTCATCGGCTTGGGGCTGTATGTGGCGAAATGGGGGCTCTGTTTTCCGTACTCGCTGCTGACGATCGGCATGCATGTGCTGAGCCGGGATGCGCTTGATCCGCTGCAGGAGGCGCTGTTCTGGACGATGAATGCGGGGTACGGGGTGCTCTTTGCCGCCTGGTTCGTCCGCGGACTCAAGGTTCGGGATGTCGTGACGGCGTGACAGGGGGCGCATGCATCGGCGAGCTGAATGAACCGGCGTGCGTCGCAAAGCATCAGGTAAACATTATCCAATGAAAGCGGTTAATCTAATGAAATGACCGGCCGCCGGTTTTCCCCTACTCTGGAAGTTAATATCCATGATGGGGGAATGTGCGAAGAGTTCCCCGCTGTGCGGCCGCAATTTCGAATATTTCTCGGAGGATCCTTACCTGTCTTCCGAAATGGCGGCCAGCCACATTCGCGGCGTGCAGAGCCAGGGAGTCGGCACCTCGCTGAAGCATTTCGCCGTCAACAACCAGGAGCATCGCCGGATGTCGGTCGACGCTGTCCTTGACGAGCGGACGCTGAGGGGAATCTATCTGGCGAGCTTCGAGGGGGCGATGAAACAGGCGAAGCCCTGGACCGTGGCTGCGCGGCAGCTGCTGGACGCGTTCAATCCGTTCGGCGGGGCCGCGGAGCAGGATGCGGGCGGCATGTTCGAGGCGATCATCCGGTATTTGCCGCTGCGCAATCTCGTGTCGTTCAGCGGCGGCAAGCTGACCGAGCGGCAGCTGGATGACTGGATTGCCGGGCTGAACCGGAAATTGAGCGCTGCCGAGTCATAAAAAGGAGTATCCACCGGAGTCGAAAATCCTCGTATAATGAAGGGGCTGAATGCGGCAAAGACAGGCGGTGCGGAACATGTTCCGATGGCTGGTGCAGCCTTTCAGGAAAAGCATACGCAACAAACTGATGCTGGGCATGGTACTCATCGCGGCCATTCCGGTCATCGTGGTCACGCTGCTGGCCATGCGGAATGCCCACGATTCGATGGAGGAGGAAATCATCCAGTCCAACCGTTCCAGGCTGACCTGGGTCGGCGAATATTTGGACGAACGGCTGCGGCGGCTGAACAATCTGATCTATTCCATCCTCTACAGCCCCGCGTACGTGGACAATATCGACCTGCTCGATTCCGATTCGCTCGGCCGGCAGTTCTCGGCGCAGAGTGCCCTGATGGATCTGCTTACTTCCACGCTGTATTCGGAGATTGACAGTCTGCACGGCATCGAGCTGTACACGATGACGAAGAACAAACTGTTCTATGTCAGCAACCAGGAGTTCGCCATCACCAACACCGAGTCGATCCCCGAACCGTGGCAGCAGATGTTCAAGAACCGGCTGGACGTGCAGATCGTGAACCATCCGTCGCAGCCCGGCCGGTTCTATCTGATGCGGACGATCAACCGGTTCGAAGACCGGAGCAAGCAGGGCGGTATCCTGCTTGATGTGCGCTGGGACATGCTCGGCGGCGTGCTGAACATGGCCAATCCGGAGGACGAGAGCCTGGTGTACATTGCCGACGGAGAAGGCAATCCGCTCTACCGATACGGCGACGCGGATCTTGAACCGGCCGCGTTCGCCGGCATTCTTCGCGACGCGGCAGCGACGGGCGAAGCGGGCGTCGTCGAACACGGCGAATATTACGTGTTCTACAGCGCGGCTCCCTCGTGGCCGCTTTTCGTCGTCAAGATCGTGCCGGCCAGTCTGATCAATGCAAGCGCCAACAAGACCGGCCAATATGGACTGGTCATCGGCCTCATCTCCGTGCTCGTGTCCGCCGGCATGGCCGTCTTCATCGCTTTGCAGACCTCCAAGCCGATCGTCCGGCTGGCCAAGTCGATGCAGCGGTTCAATGTGCTGGCGCCGACGGGGCCTGCGGATTTTCGCCCCGGCAAATCCAGAATTGACGAGATCGGCATGCTGGAAGCGAAGTTCGCCAGCATGACCGAGCGGCTCCGGGATCATATCACGACGGAGTATGTGCTCAATCTGCAGCGGCAAACGGCCCAGTTGAAAGCGCTTCAGGCCCAGATCAATCCTCACTTTCTGCACAATACGCTGCAGATGATCGGCGGCATGGCGATGTCCAAACCGCCGCATGAAATCTATCAGGTCATCCGCGCGCTCAGCGACATGTTCCGCTATATCGTCCGGGAGTCGGATCTGTCGACGCTGGGCAAAGAGCTCGCGCATGTCGGCAACTTCATGTATATCCAGGAGCGGCGTTTTCCGAACAAACTGCGGTTCACCGTCGAAGTCGAACCGGGGCTTGAAGGCTGCGCCATTCCGAAACTGTCGCTTCAGCCGATCGTCGAAAATGCGGTGAAATACGGCCTTGAAGCGGAAATCGGCGACGACTGGCATGTCCGGATCATCTGCGCAAGAAGCGGGGAGACGGTCGTCATCACGGTGCGGGACAACGGAGCGGGCATTGCGCCGGAGCGATTGTCGCAGTTGCAGCGGCAGCTTCAGGCCAGCCATGACCCGGTATGGGAGAACGAAGAGCGAATCGGACTCCGGAATGTGAACGCGCGCATCAGGATGCATTTCGGACCGCCGTACGGCGTCTGGATCGACAGCCTACGGGGCGAAGGGACAACGGTGACGGTCACGATTCCTTACAGTACGGAAGGGCGGGATGAACGGTGATCAAAACACTTCTGGTCGATGACGAACCCTGGACGCTGGAAGTCATCAAGCAATTCGGCCGCTGGGAAGAGTTCGGCATGGAGATCATCGGCGAAGCGGACAACGGGCGGAAGGCGATGGAGATCATCCGCTGCCATCAGCCGCAGCTGGTCATTACGGACATGCACATGCCCGGCGTTGACGGGGTGCAGCTGCTGCAATACCTGGATGAACATTGCGGCGGCACGAAAGTCATCGTCATCAGCGGGTATGACGATTTCGTCTATACCCGGCAGGCGATCCGCAGCAAGGTACACGAATATTTGCTGAAACCGATCGATCCGCAGGAGTTGAACACGGCCCTGGGCAAATGCCGCGAAGAGATTGCCGCACGGCTGGAGTGGCAGACGCCGGGCGTCCTGGACCGCGAGACGGTCGCCGCCATCGACGCGGCCGCCAAGCGAATGGCCGCGCTGCTGACCGAAGGGGAGCGGGAGGCGCTGCGCGGGGCGTTCGAAGAGCTGTACCGGAAGTTCCTGGATCATGAACATTCGCGGGCGCTCATCCATCGCGTCTATCACGAATTGTGGAAACAGTGGGAAGAGACGATCGTGCTGCACGGGCTCGAGATCCGCGACCCGAATCGCCGCTGGGATCCCGCTTCCGCCGATTGGCGCACCACCGTCGATGCGCTGCGGGAGCTCTATGAGCAGGCCTTTGACAAGCTGCAGGAAGAACGCAAGTATCGGAACAAGATCAACCTGCGCGATGTCCGGCAGTATATCGAACAGCACTACGCGGAGCCGCTGGCGCTGGAATCCATCGCCAGGCGCTTTTTCGTCAGCAAAGAATATTTGAGCCGGGCGTTCAAGCAGGAGACCGGGTGGAACGTAACCGATTACATTCTGAAGCTGCGGATGGAACGGGCGATGTCGCTGCTTGCGGAGGACAGCCTGTCGATCAAGGCGGTGGCCGGGCTGGTCGGATACGAGGACGTCGCTTATTTTTACCGGCTGTTCAAGAAGCAATTCGGCGTCACGCCCGGCGAGATTCGCAAATCCGGTGCCGTCGTCCAGGTTAACAAAGTCCAATGAAAGCGGTTAATTTTCTTGAATTACGTGACCGCTTCCGGCTTCTATACTGGAACATGCAGTCAACCATACATCAAACAGGGAGGTCACCGGAAATGAAGAAAAGCAGCCTGGTTGTGGCAAGCCTGCTCCTTCTGATGAGCGTGCTTCTGGCCGCTTGCGGAGGAAGCAATGCGGACAACGGCAATTCTTCTTCCTCATCGTCGCAAGGGGGCGGAGAGGGCGAGAAGGCCCGCGAGGTTACGCTCAAGCTGTTCATCCCGCAGCCCCGTCTGAAGGACGAGTATGACGCTTTCATCCAGAAGTTCGTCGAGAAAGAGAAAGCGGAGAAAAACATCGACGTCAAAATCCAGCTTGAAATGCCCAACGCCGACAATGCGCCGCAAATTCTGAAAACCCGCCTCGCTTCCAACGATGCGCCGGACGTGTTCACCGTCCATGCCATCAACGAAATTCCGACGTTCTACAAGGCGGGCTATCTGGAAGATTTGTCGGATCAGCCGTTCGTCGACAAGCTGCTCGACAGCGTGAAGGAGTCCGTCACGATCGACGGCAAAGTGGTCGGCGTGCCGATGGAAACGCTGATGTGGGGCTACCTCTACAACAAGAAAATTTTCGCCGATCTGGGCCTGACGCCGCCGACGACGATCAGCGAAATGAAGGAAACGATCGAAATTCTGAAGCAAAACAACATTACGCCGTTCCTGCTCACCTACAAGGAAGCCTGGATGCCGCAGCTGTTCGTGCCGCTGACGGTGGGCGCTCTGACGAATTCGGAAAACGAGGACTTCATCGACCGGATGTACCAGGACAACGGCTCGTTCTCCGAAATGAAGGGCATGTTCGAAATCATCGATCTGGTCAACGCCAATGGCACCGACCGCGCCATGGAGATCGGTCCGGACGAAGGTTCGGCCCAATTCGCCGAAGGCAAGGCGGCCATGTGGGTGAACGGGCCGTGGCATGCGGAGACGATTCTGTCGGCCGACGAGAACTTCGAGATCGGCGTCGCGCCGCTGCCGGTCAACGATAATCCGGAAGCGACCATGATCAACCTGTCGACGTCGACGACGTTCGTCGTGTCGCCCGAAAGCAAGAACAAGGACGTCGCGCTTGATTTCATCAACTTCATCCTCGATGACGAGGTGACGAACGAGTTCTATCAAAGCCTGAAGTTCAACCCGGTGGCGAAGAACCATACGTTCGAAAGCTATCCGTGGGTGAACGACGCAGCCGAATATGTGAAGGCCGGCAAGGCTTATCAGGACCCGTCCATCCCGCAGGCCGTCAAGGACGAGTCCGGCAAAGTGCTGCAGGCATACTACACCGGCCAGGCCAAGCAGGATGACGTCATTTCCTCGCTGGACAAAGCATGGAAGGATTTCAACAAGATCAACAAATAAGCGGTTGGGCCCGCAAGCGGAATAAGGGAAATAAAGACAGCCTCGCGCTGTCTTTGTTTCTCGAAACCACCCGGAAAAGGTGAGCGTTCAAGATGATCAAAAAATATCAATCCACCGTGTCTCTGCTGTTGTTCGTGGCGCCCGCCTTCATCTGTTATCTGGTGTTCCTCCTGATTCCCACTTTCGGAGGGATGTATTACAGTCTTACGGATTGGAACGGGTTGAACCGCACTTACAGTTTTGTCGGCCTGAGCAACTTTGTCGAAGCGCTGCGGGACGACCGGTACTTCACGGACTCGATCTGGTTCACGCTGAAATATGTTCTCTTCATGGTGGTATTGCAGAACGTTTTTGCCCTTCTGTTCGCGGTATTCATTGAATCGAGAAAAAAGCTGAAAACCTTTTTCCGCACCATCTTCTTCATGCCGAACATGATCAGCGTCATCATCAGCGCCTTCATGTGGACGTTCGTCTTCTCCCAGGTGCTGCCCCAGCTTGCGGTCAAAACGGGTCTTACGTTTCTGGACCAGTCGTGGATCGGCGATCCGAAGTTTTCGTTCTTCTCCATTCTGGCCGTCTCGCTCTGGAACGGCGTCGGCTATATGATGATCATTTACATGGCCGGGCTGCAGGGCGTGCCGGAGCAGGTGAAGGAAGCGGCGATGATCGACGGCGCGACGCCGCTGCAGACGTTCTTCAAGGTGACGCTGCCGATGATCACCCATGCGATCACGATCTGCCTGTTCATGACGCTCAACAGCGCATTCAAAGTGTTCGAAGTCGTGTACGGCCTGACGGGCGGCGGACCGGGCAGAAGCACCCAGGTCATGGCGCTCAACATTTATGAAGAAGCGTTCTCGAACAACTTCCGCTACGGTTATGCAAGCGCCAAGGCCATCATTCTGTTCCTCATGGTGCTGATCATTACCGTCATCCAGGTCAGCGTGCTGAAGAAACGGGAGGTGGAAGCGTGAAACGGCGAAAATACGGCGATCTGGCGATCACGCTCTTCCTGGCCGTCTGCGCGGCGTATGCGGTGTTTCCGATTTACATGGCGGTCGTCAACTCGTTCAAGACGCAGGGCGAGATGCTCAAATCGGTGCTGACGCTTCCGGTGAAATTGCACTTTGAAAACTACTCGAATGCCTTCCACGAAATCAACATGCTGCAAAGCGCGCTGAACACGGTGGTCGTGACGGTGATCGGCATCGCCGGCATCATCGTCTGCGCGTCGCTGGCGGGCTACAAGCTGTCCCGCACGCCGGGGAAGCTGAGCCAATTCATTTTCTTCCTGTTCATCGCGTCGATGCTCGTGCCGTTCCACTCGATCATGATCCCGCTTACCCGGATGGCCAAAAATCTCGGTTTCCAGGGCACGACCTGGGGGCTGGCGTTCATCTACATCGGCCTCGGGGTCAACATGGCCGTGTTCCTCTATCACGGGTTCGTCAAGTCGGTGCCGCGGGAGCTGGAGGAATCGGCGCGCATGGACGGGTGCGGCGAGCTGCAGACGTTCGCGCGGATCATTTTCCCGCTGCTCCTGCCGATTACGGTCACGATCGCGATTCTGGACCTGCTCTGGATCTGGAACGACTTCCTGCTACCGCTGCTCATGCTGACGGACGTGCAGCGGTACACGCTCATTCTGTCGACGAGCATGCTGTTCGGCGAGTACAACAACGACTGGTCGCTGATCCTGTCTTCGCTGGTGCTGACGGCGATTCCGGTCGTCATCTTCTATGCGTTCTTCCAGAAGTACATCATGCAAGGCATCACGGAAGGCGCGATCAAAGGCTAGAATGGACGGGGAGGATGGTTTGATGGACCGGCTGTTGTACGGTGTCGCCTATTATGACGAGTATATGCCTTATGAACGGTTGCAGCAGGACATCGAGATGATGAAAGCAGCCGGGATCAACGTCGTCCGGATCGCCGAATCGACGTGGAGCACGTACGAGCCGCAGAAGGGCGTCTTTAATTTCAGCTCCGTGGACCGGGTGCTGGACGCGATGCACGAAGCGGGCATCCGCGTCATCGTCGGCACGCCGACGTACGCGGTGCCGGCATGGCTGGTGAAGGAATATCCCGACGTGCTGGCGGAGACGCCGCGCGGCCGAGGCAAGTACGGCCCCAGGCAGATCATGGACATCACGCATCCGGCGTATCTGTACTACGGCGAGCGCATCATCCGCAAGCTGCTGGAGCGGGTGAAGGATCATCCGGCGGTCATCGGGTACCAGACGGACAACGAGACGAAACATTACCATACGGCCGGGCCGAATGTGCAATTGCAGTTCGTGAAGTACCTGCGCGAGAAGTTCGGCTCGCTGGACGAGATCAACCGCCGGTTCGGGCTCGACTATTGGAGCAACCGCGTGGACAGCTGGGAGGATTTCCCCTCCGTCATCGGCACGATCAACGGCAGCCTGGGGGCGGAATTTGCGAAATTCCAGAGAAAGCTCGTCACGGATTTTCTCGCCTGGCAGGTCGGCATCGTGAATGAATACAAGCGGCCGGACCAGTTCGTGACGCAGAACTTCGATTTTGAATGGCGCGGGTATTCTTACGGCGTGCAGCCGGATGTGGACCATTTCGAGGCGGCGCGTCCCTTCGACGTCGTGGCGGTCGATATTTACCACCCGTCGCAGGATCAGCTTACGGGCGCCGAGATTTCGTTCTGCGGCGACATGGCCCGTTCGATGGCCGGGGGCGGGAATTATCTCGTGATGGAGACGCAGGCGCAAGGCTTCCCCCAATGGGTACCCTATCCGGGACAGCTCAGGCTGCAGGCGTTCAGCCATCTCGCTTCGGGCGCCAAAATGGTTTCCTACTGGCACTGGCATTCGATCCACAACTCGTTCGAGACGTACTGGAAAGGGCTGCTCAGCCACGACTTTCAGCCAAATCGCGTCTACCGGGAAGCGCAGACGATCGGGCGGGATTTCGAGCGGTTGTCCGACCGGCTGGCGGATCTGAAGATCACGAACCGGGTGGCCATGCTGGTCAGCAACGAGTCGCTGACGGCGCTGGATTGGTTCCCGATCCCCGGCGGGAAGATCAAATACAACGACATCGTCCGGCGGATGTACGACGCGCTGTACAAGATGAACGTCGGCGTCGATTTCATCCATCCCGGCAGCGAGGATCTGGAACGCTACAAGCTCATCGTCGTCCCGGCGCTGTACGCCGCTCCGGATGAGCTGCTGCATCGTCTGAATGCGTATGCGGCCGGCGGCGGGCACGTCGTCTATACGTTCAAGAGCGGTTTTTCCGACGAGTGCCTGAAGGTCAGGACGAGCGTGCAGCCGGGCATCATCGGCGAAGCTTGCGGCATCGGCTACAGCCTGTTCGTCGAGCCGAACGGCGTGGCGCTCAAGGGCGAACCGTTCGGCGTAGGCCGGGACGGGCACGGCATCGAGTCATGGATGGAGCTGATTCAGCCGACGACGGCGGAAGTGCTGGCGTATTACGATCATCCGTATTGGGGCGGCTATGCGGCGATTACCCGGAACCGCTATGGCGAAGGCGTCGCTTACTATATCGGATGCATGGCCGGCGAAGCGGTCATGGCCGGCTTGCTGGAGCAGGCCGTGAAGGAAGCCGGGCTGTGGGGCAAGGATCAGGAGCTGCGCTTCCCGTTGATTGCGAAATCCGGCGTGAACCGGCACGGGCGCGTCATCCGTTATGTGCTGAATTATTCCGGCGATGCCGCGGCGTTCGATTATCCGCACGCCGATGCGGTCGAGTTGCTGTCCGGGCGGACGGTGCGGGCGGGCGAGCGCGTGACGATCGAACCGTGGGGCGTGCTGATCCTCGAAGAGCAGCAAGGGAAGGACTGAACGCAAGGAGGGGGCCGGACATGGACCGGAGCAAGATTCGGTGGTATTCAAGCACCAGACAGGCGATGTGGCAGGAGAAGACGGTCGGAGGCGGTGAGCAGGCGGCGGATTTCGGAGATCCCAACCTGACGATTACGGGCGAGACGTTCCAGACTGTTGAAGGGTTCGGCGGCTGCTTCAACGAGCTGGGCTTTGTCGCCCTGAACCGGCTGTCCGAGGCGCAGCGGAACCGGGTGCTGGACGCGCTGTTCGCGCCCGACGGCGAACTGAAGCTCGACCTGTGCCGCCTGCCGATTGGGGCCAGCGATTATGCGCTCGAATGGTACAGCCTGAACGAGACCGACGGCGATCTGGCGATGGCGCATTTCTCGATCGAGCGGGACCGCAAATACTTGATCCCGTACATCCGGGAAGCGCTGAAACGCAATCCGCGGCTCAAGCTGTTCGCTTCGCCTTGGAGCCCGCCGACGTGGATGAAGCATCCGCGGGCCTACAACTACGGCACGCTGCGATGGGAGCCGGAGATTCTGGAGGCTTACGCGCTCTATTTCGTCAAGTTCGTCCAGGCGTATCGGGAAGAAGGCATCACGATTCACCAGATCCACGTGCAGAACGAAGTGGTCGCGGACCAGAAGTTCCCGTCCTGCGTCTGGACGAGCGAGCAACTGCGCGATTTCATCCGCGACTATCTGGGGCCGGCCTTCGAGCGGCACGGGATTGAAGCCGAGATCTGGCTCGGCACGATCAACGCGCCGGACATGTGGGACATCTACACCAAAAAAATATCGACGGACTACGATGACTATGCCCACACTGTGCTCAGCGACCCCGGGGCGTACAAATACATCAAGGGCGTCGGTTATCAGTGGGCCGGCAAAAACGCGATCCAGCGCACGGTGGCCAGCTATCCGGAACTGCGCTACATGCAGACCGAGAATGAATGCGGCGACGGCAACAACACGTGGGAGTACGCCCGGTACGTCTTCAATCTGTTCCAGCATTATTTCTTCAACGGCGTAAGCAGCTATGTTTACTGGAACATGGTGCTGGAGCCGAAGGGCCGCAGCACGTGGGGCTGGGAGCAGAACGCGATGATCACCGCCGATCCGGAGACCGCGCAGCCGGTGTTCAATCCGGAGTATTACGTCATGAAGCATTACTCGCATTTCGTCGCGCCGGGTTCGGTTCGGCTGGGGCTCAAAGGCATGTGGACCGGCAACGCCATCGCTTTCGCAGCGCCGAACGGGGAACGGGTCGTCGTCATCTCCAATCCGTTCAAGGACGCCCGCACGCTCCGGCTGTCGGACGGCGCGCATGTGCACGTGTTCGAGATGGAACCGGAGTCGTTCAACACGATCGTGCTGCCGGGATGATGCCTGCGGGAGTCAGGGGAAGAGCCGTACAGGGAACGGGAGACCGTACCCGTGTGCGGCTTTTCATTTTTGGTTGGGACGCGCAGCCGCAGGAACAGCGGCAGTCTTGGGGGATTGCGGAGCCACGCTGCGCAAGGCTGCGGAAATCCCGGGACCTGCCGCGTTGGCCGCTTGCGCCGGACGGCGGGTCTGTAGTATACATTAATTAAACCGAACGGTCAGATTATTAAGGAGCGGACAAAACAGTGGCCAGGAAAACCGCCGAAGAAACCGAGCGCACGCGGCAGCAGATCCTGAAAGGCGCCAGGGATCTGTTCATCCGCAAAGGGTACAACGCGGCATCGATGGAAGACATCCGCAAGCACGCGAACGTGAGTAAGGGCAGCATCTACTACCACTTCAAGAGCAAGCATCAGCTGCTCATGGAGATTTTCGAGCAGAAGACGGTCGAATGGATCGCAGGCTGGCAGAAAATCTTGCAGCCGGGCATGACGCCGGTCGAGAAGCTGTACGCCCTCGCCGACTATTGGCTGGAAGATTTCGACGACCCGTTCCTGAAAGTCGTGGACGAGTTCCTCACCAGCCAGGGCGTCGATACCGGCACGTTCGAGAAAATGATCGAGCTCGTGCAGATGCAATATCCCGTCATCCAGTCGATCATCGAGGAGGGCATCGCTTCGGGCGAGTTCAAGCGGGACGATCCGGCGGAGCTGACGTATATTTTCGCCAGCACGATGGGCGGGCTCGGCATGACCTACTACGAGAAGGTGCCCCGCGAACGGGCGCGGGCGATCTATCGGAAAGCGGCGGAGCTGTTCATCCGCGGGATCAGCGCGAAGTAGGGCGGCGGGTTCCGGCCCGCGGCTGTCGCCGGCGCCGGCACGCCGCACCGGCAGGTGTCGACGCGCGGACGCCGCTGCCTGCCCGCAGCGCGTTGGTCCGCCTTTAATTAAACTGACCGGTCGGATTACATGTTTGGGCAAAAGGAGAATGCCTCATGGCACATTTGATCCGCAACCGCGTGTTTCTTGTCGTGGCCGGCGCAGACCTGCTGCAGCAGGCCGGCATCTGGATCCGGAACATGGCGCTGCTGTTCTACATCATGGAGCAGACGAACAACAATCCGGCGGCCGTCGCGCTGCTGACCACGTTCGAATATTTGCCGATCTTCGTCTTCTCGCTGATCGGCGGCACGTTCGCGGACCGGTGGAATCCGAAGCGGACCGTTGTCATCGGCGACGCGCTGAGCGCCGTATCCGTCCTGGCCATCCTGGGTATGGTGGCGGCCGGGTGGTGGCAGGCCGCGTTCGCGGCCACGGTCGTGTCCGCCGTCGTCAGCCAGTTCTCGCAGCCTTCCTCGGCGGTGCTGTTCAAGCGGCATGTGCCGGAGCAGCATGTCGAAGCGGCGATCGGCTTCACCCAGAGCATGTCGGCATTGTTCATGATCATCGGGCCGATGGTCGGCACCCTGGTCTATACCCGCCTCGGCATCGACTGGTCGCTTGCGGCGCTCGCCTTCGTGTTCGCGGCGGCGTCGGCCGTGCAGCTTCTGCTGCCTTCCACGCCGCGCGTGCAGGACGGCGGGCCGAAAAGTTCGCCGCTCAAGGACGTCAGGGACGGTTTCCGCTACGTGACCGGGCACCATACGCTGAAGCTGGCGGCCGTCATGTTCCTCCTCGTCGGCATCTCCTCCGGCATCGTCGCGCCGCTTGATGTGTTCGTCATCATGGAGCGGCTCGGGCTGCAGAAGGAAGCGGTGCAATGGTTCGCAATGCTCGAGGGTGCGGGGCTGCTGATCGGCGGCGGATTGGCGGCGGGGCTCTCCGGCTGGGTCGACCGGCACAGAAGCCGGATCGTGCCGTGGACGCTCGTCATTTTCGGCATCGGCACCTTCGTCGAAGTGCTGTCGCTGTGGCCGGTGCTGACGGGAAGCGTCAGGCTGCTGACCGGCGTGACGATGACGTTCTTCCAGGTCGTGCTCAGCGCGTTGATGATCAAGGAAGTCGAGGAGGCCTACATCGGGCGGACGAACGGCATCATCCTGCCGCTCATGATGGCCGGCTTGCTCATCGGCACCGGCTGCTCCGGACTGCTCGTGAAGCAGGCGACGCTATTCGGCGCGTACGGCCTGGCGGCGGCGCTGCTCATCGTGTGTGCGCTGGTCGCGTCGCGGATGCGGTTCACCGCGCCGGCGGCGCAGACCGCGGCCGGGAGCGCGGTGGAGGGTTAACGGCATGAGCGGCTGGCGGCGCGTGCCGGCATAATCGGCGGCAAGCTGGCCCGACCTGGTGCACATTTGCACCAGATCCGGGGCGATGGAGCAGGTCTCGGCATATGTGGTGCATTTTCCATCTCCGCTCACACCCATCTGGGCAGATGCATACGATGCTTGCAGATTCCGACACCAATCCCTGTTAACCGAGGAGTGTGAGCGAGATTGGCCTATTATTTCTCTCATCATCCCTACTATGGCGTGCAGTGGCCGCATGCATGGTCCTACAGCGGGTTCTACCCGGCCTATCCGGCGTACGAGCGTCCGTGTCTCTGCGGAGGCTCCGGCAGCTCCGGCGGTGGCCGGCAGGAAGACAGGCAGCGCCCCGATCTGCGGGATTACGGCGGCAACCCCCATGTGATCAACATTGAAAAGGCCGCCGAATGGAATACCGACTTCCGCAGAGCGATCTGGACGGGACGGCATCTGCAGGTTGTCCTGATGAGCATTGAGCCGGGAAGCGACATCGGCCTCGAGGTGCACCCGAATGTCGACCAGTTCATCCGGATTGAGGAAGGATTCGCCCTGGTGCAAATGGGTCCCCGGAGAGACAACCTCAACTTCACAAGGCGCGTGTCCGAGGACGACGCCATCATGATTCCGGCCGGCACCTGGCACAACGTCACGAACATCGGCCCGCGGCCGTTGAAGCTGTATACCATCTACGCGCCGCCCGAGCACCGGTTCGGCACGGTCCATCGCACGAAGGCCGAGGCGGAGGCCGCCCACGAACCGTCCGTCTAGGCCTGGCGTTCGCCGAGGCGTTCCGCCTTGTCCAACCAGGCGCTGCGCTTCTGCTCCGTCGAACCCCGCACCGGGCCGATCTCGGTGACCCTGACGGGGCGGATGCCGCAGAATTACAGAATGTTCCGCTTCATGACCTTGTGGCCGGCGTGCCCGTACATCCACCGGTTGATCAGGGGCGGCGTGTCCATCGAACCGAGCGCCTTCCAGAACGCGTTCAAGAAATGGACGGGCAAATCGCCCGGCGAATACCGGCGGCAGGCCCGCCGCGGACTCAGGGAGGCGGGAGGACGCCTGTAACCGGCAGCGGCCCGCCGATGACGATCTCGTCCGCCGACACGACGGAGTCATAGGCCAGGATGCGCACGCCGGCCCGAGCCGCCTGCCTCAACATTTCGGCAAAGCGCGGGTCCTCCGCTTCATGGGGCGCAAACCGCAGGCACCCCTCCATCTGCACGAGGAAAATGACGAAGGCGGCATATCCGCTCTCCGCCGCCTTCGCCAGCTCCTCCAGGTGCCGGGCGCCGCGCGCCGTCGGGGCGTCCGGGAACAGGGCGGTGCCGCCGCGTTCCAGCGTCACCCCTTTCACTTCGATGAACCCTTCGCGAACGCCGTCATCGAAATGAAAGTCGAAGCGCGACCCGCCGAACGCCGCCTCCCCGCGCAACGACCGGACGGACGGCAGCTCAACGATGCGTCCGGCCTGAAGCGCCTCGCGGACGACCGCGTTCGGCGCCTGCGAGTCGATGTTCACCCATCCGCCCTGCCGCTCCGCGGCGATCAGGGAGTAACGGGTCTTGCGGCCGGGCTGGTCGCGGCCGGCTTCCGCCAGGGCGACGCGGCGCCCGGACACGAGCCAATCCGCCAGCCGGCCGGTATTCTTCACATGCACCTTCTCCGTGCTTCCGTCGATGTCGACCTCGGCGACGAAACGGTTGATCCTCCGGATGAAAAGGCCGTCCCGAATCCCGCTGTACCGCATGAACCCGCGTCCCCCCCTGGCGAAATTGCACATCCCATCATGCTCACCGCCATTATAACCCGTCCGCGGCGCATCGTGCGCGCTTGCTTCGCTACTTCGCCGGACGCAGCACCGCCGTGCCGAAGCCGAGCAGCACCGCCGCGAAGAGCAGCAGGATGCCGAGCGGGAGGGCGAGCTCGGCCGGCGCCGCTCCGTCGGCGCCCAGGTTGATCGCTTCGATCGCCCATTTCTGCGGCACGAAGTTCGCCAGCTTCTGCATGAACGACGGCATGAATTCGATTGGCCAGAAGCAGCCGCCGAGCATGCACGTCGGCGTCATGATCAGGTTGTTGATGATGTTGAGCTGGTTCGTCGTGCGAATAAATCCGGCGACCGCGCTGGCGATGCCGAGCGACGCGAGAATGAAGCATTCCATCACGACAAGCTCCATCCAGACCGGCACGCCGTAGTCGTACCCGAACACCAGGTGCGACAGGGCGGAGGTGCCGAGCACCTGCAGCGTACCGATGAACACGCTGCCGAAGAAATTGCCGACCGCAATATGCCAGCTCTGCACCGGCGCCGCATAGACGCGCGCCATCGTCTGGTTGCGGCGGTCTTCGGCGATGACGGAGACGCTCTGATTGATCAGGATCATGAGGAACATGAGCGTAAATCCGATGCCGAGGTAGTTCCACGAGTTGTCGCGCGTTTCACTCATCTTCACGCTGCCGACCAGGCCTTGCAGATGCCGGTCCAGCACCGCCAGCGCATCGCGCCGGACATCTCCGCTTCCCGCTTGTTCCGCCGCGGCGGCCGCGTCGACCACATTGCGGGCGATGCCGTCCAGATCCAGCTCCAGCATCACGGACGCCTCGTCGACGGCGAGCCGGATCAGCACCAGTTCGGGCTTCTGTCCGGCCAGCCAGCCGGCCTCGAAACCGGCGGGAATCACGAAGCTCGCCGAGACGTCGCGATCCGCCGCCATGTCAGCGGCTTCCCGGTCGGTCTCCGCCTGGACGAGCTCGTAGCGTCCCGTCTGCTCCAGCGCCCGGAGCACATAGCGGGAGAGCTCGCTGCCGTCCAGATCGGCATACCCGACGGCCGACTTGCCGTCGCCCGACGAGGAGACCAGGCCGGTCATCGTCGAGACGATCACGGCCGGCATCAGGATGAAGAGCAGAAATCCTTTCACATTGCCGATCGTTCTGCGGATCAGATTTGCGGCAATGAACCAGCTATTCATGGGACACCGCCTTTCTGCCGAGCAAGGCCGAGATGAGGAACAGCCCCGCCGCGATCAAGCCGAGCACGGTCAGCCGTTCCTGCACGATGGAATCCGCGCTGTTCAGGATGAGATGGATAAAGCTCTGCGACGCCCAGTAACTGAACGTGAATGTGCCCAGCCGTTCCAGGAAGTCGCCGATTTCGCTCGAGAAGCCGCCGCTCAGGAACGTCATCACCATCGTCAGCGCGATGAAGATCGCCTGAACGGTGCGCGCCCGGTTCGTGAAGGCGGCGACGATGACGGCCAGGCTGACGGACCCGATGACGGTGAGCAGGCAGGCCGCGAGCAGATGCGCGTAACGGTCTCCCCAGTCCACGCCGTACACCGTCGAGGTGAAAAGGATAATGACCAGCGCCTGGCCGAACGCGGCGAGCCCGTTGCCCGCAATCTTGCCGACAAGCACCTGAATCGGCTTCACGGCCGCGGCATAAATCCGGTTCAGCGTGCGCGACTCTTTCTCATCGACGATGGACAGTCCGGCGGCCATGCCGGAGTACAGCAGGAACATGACGAGCATCTGGGCGGCGTAATATTCCAGCGCCGAGTAGTCGCGCCCGCTCATGTCCGGCGCCGTGACGTTCACATAAGAGCCTTCCGCGCCGGATGCGCCCCGGGCGGCGGCTTCGGCCGCCTGCGGATTGCCGAGCGCGGCCGCGGCCGATTGGACGAAGTTGATCCGGTCGAGCAGCCCCCCGATCACGCTCTCCGCCACGAGGTTGCGGTCTCCATTTTTACCGGGATACAGTTCCCAGACCGCCGCGCTGCCCGATGCCGCATTCTCCGCAAAATGTTCCGGCACCGCCACGCCGTATTCGATCTCCCCGTCTTCCAGCGCGTCCAGCAACTGCTGCCTGTCCGGAAACCCGCGGACGGACAGCCATTTCGCCATCTCCTCCGTGCGGAGCAGCCCGGCCATGTCGTCCGATGCTTCGTCCAGCACGACCAGACCGACTTCGATCGGATCGACCTCGCGGTCTTCCAGATCGAAGAAGCCCGACAGCGCGTTCCCGAGGATGAAGATGAGCAGGAGCGGCATGAAAATGAGCAGCCAGAACGTCTCCTTGGCCCGTATCATGCGGCGGAGTTCATGGTGTATGAGCGTTCCGATCGTTCGCATCGTCCGTACCTCCTAGTCCCGCAGATTGCGGCCGGTGAGCGTCAGGAACAGCGTCTCCAGGTTCGGCGTCTCGTTGCGGAGCGACGCGATGCGCACCTCATGCTTGGCGAGAATGTACAGCATGTCCTGCAGGTACGATTGCGCGTGCCGGAGATAGACTTCCAGCACGCCGTCCCGGCGCTCCACCCGCTGGACGGACGCATGCCGCTTGATCTCCTCGACCGCCAGATCGGTCAGGCCTTCCGTCTCGATGACGAGCTTCTCCTGTTCTTCCACCTGCATCAGCAGCTCCCGGATGGTGCCGAGCGCGATCAGTCTGCCGTGGTCGATGATGCCGACCCGCGTGCTGATCGCTTCGACTTCCTCCATGTAGTGGCTCGTGTAAATGATGGTGGCGCCGCGCCGGTTCAGCTCCCGAACCGATTCGAGGATGTGGTTGCGGGACTGCGGATCGATGCCGACGGTCGGCTCATCCATGATGATCAGTTTCGGTTGGTGGATGATCGCGCAGGCGATGTTGAGCCGGCGCTTCATGCCGCCGGAGAACGATCCGGGACGCTCGTTCCGGTGGCCCGTCAGACCGACGAAGGCGAGCGCTTCGTCGATCCGCTCCTGGAGCTGCCTGCCGCGCAGCCCGTACAGTCTGCCGAAGAAGCGCAGATGCTCCACCGCCGTCAAATGCTCGTAGAGTGCGATCTCCTGCGGCACGATGCCGATCTTGGATTTGACCGAGAGCGGATGGCGGCGCACCGACTCCCCGTCGACCTCGATCTCGCCCTGATCGCTGCGGAGCAGGCCGCAGATCATTTTGATCGTCGTGCTTTTGCCCGCGCCGTTCGGCCCGAGCAGTCCGAAGATTTCGCCGCGTTCAATCGTCAGCGACAGATGATCGACCGACAGCTTCGTGCCGTATCGTTTGACCACTTGGCGCAGTCGAACCAGACTCATCGTGTTTCCTCCCTGCATGCGGTTCTGTTTGACTCCAGCGTAGCGCAATCGGAGGCGTCCGGTCAGGTGGATGAAGTCATGAAGCGGGGATGACGAAAGTCACCTTTGATGGTGCGCGCCGTCACCCGCGCCGACTCGTGCTATAATGGGAGCAACGAGACGGGAAAGGTACGGTATCCTTGAACGCAGCCTATCTCATGCTTCGTTATCTGACGGTCGTCGTTGCGGGCGTCGCTTCCATCCTGATGTCGGATCGCGTGACGGACGAGGCGCTGTATGTCATGCTGCTGCTTGTCCTGCTGCTGGTGATGAGACTGCGCGACCGGTTCGAAAACCGCGAAGGCTTCCGCGCGTTTCCGCTGCCGTTTCTGCTGGAGACGGTGGCGCTTGCGGCGTATGGCTGGCAATACGGCGGGCTGCTGCCGCTGGCCGTCACCGCGGCGCTGTACACCCCGCCGGAACGTTCGGACGATTTCCTTCAGCGGGCGACGCTCGCGGGGATCGCGATGAACGCGGCGGCCTGGACGCGTTTTACGGTCGAGCTGCTTACGGCGGCCAATCTGACTTATGCCGCTATTGTGCTGCTCCTGATGCATATCCGGAAGACGGCGGTCGACCGGGGGGAGATCGAGGCGCTGTACATTCAGCTGCAGACGCGGAATCGCGAGCTGGAGGAAGCCCGCCGCACGGCGCTGGATTACGCATCGAAGGTGCAAGAGCTCGCGCAGCTCGAAGAGCGGAACCGCATCGCCCACGATCTGCACGATGAACTGGGCCACCGCCTCATCCGGCTGAAAATGATGCTCGAAGCGGCGATCCGCATCGACGGCGGCCGCGGCGAAGCGATGAACCTGGTCAGGGAAGTCCGCGATCAGCTCGCGGGCGCGATGGACGCGCTGCGGTCGACCGTCCGGCGGCTGAAGCCGGCGGAAGCGGCCCGCGGCGAATATTCGCTGGAGACGCTGATCGGGGAGCTGGCCGGAACGAGCGGCGCCGCCGTCCGGTTCCGGGCGGTCGGCGCGTCTTATCCGCTCTATCCGAGCGACGCGATCGTGCTGTACCGCAACGCGCAGGAGGCGGTCACGAACGCGCTTCGCCACGGCGAGGCCACGGAGGTGACCGTCGAGCTCGAATACGCGCCGGAGGAGCTGCGGATGACGGTCAGCAACAACGGGGCCGTGCCGGAAGGCGGGGAGCTGCGCAAGGGGCTGGGAATGCTCGGCATGGAGGAGCGGACGCGGCTCGTTGGCGGCCGGCTTGAGGTGATCGCCGGCGAGCGGTTCGCCGTGCGGACGATTTTGCCGCGGCGGTGACGGTCAGCCGTTTCGGAGGGCTGGCGGTGCGGAGCGAAGGCGGTCTGATGGAGCGGCGGTGTTTTTTCGGTGGACGATGGAGTGGCAGGCGGTAAAACGGCGAACCGTGGTGCGGCTTGCGGTGTTTTTTCGATAAATGACGGATGCGGCAGCGGAGGGAGGGAGGGGATGCTTGATGATTCGGACACTGGTGGCGGATGACGATCCGTTCATTCGGGAGAGTTTGCGGCTGATACTGGGCACGATGCCGGATATCGAAGTGGCGGGCGTCTGCGCCGACGGGCAGGAGGCGGTCGGGTTCGTGCGGGAGCACCCGGGGGAGGTCGACGTCGTCCTGATGGATGTCCGCATGCCGGTGTGCGACGGGGTGGAAGGGACGCGCCTCATCCGCGAGGCGGCGCCGGACGTCAAGGTGCTCATCCTGACGACGTTCGACGATGATGAATATATCGTGAAGGCGCTCAAGTACGGCGCCGGCGGTTACCTGCTCAAAAACGTCCCGCCGGACACGATTGCGGAAGGCATCCGCGCGGTGCATGCCGGCCATACGCTAATGCATCCGGATGTCGCGCGGAAGCTGGCCGGCATGCTGCATGCCGGCGGCGCCGAAGCCGCTCCGTCCGGGCGGAAACGACTGGCCGACTTCGGCCTGACCGACGCCGAGCAGCGGATCGTCCGCAAGATCGCCGACGGATTGTCGAACCGCGAGATCGCGCAGGCGCTTTTCTTGAGCGAAGGCACGGTGAAGAATTACATCACCGAAATTCTCGGCAAGCTGGGGCTGCGCGACCGGACGCAGATCGCGATCTTCTATCTGCGGGAGAGCGCGGAGTAGCGTGATGGCGCCTGGACGAACGGCACGTCAAGGCTGAGCGCCGCGAGCCGCGCCGGGTCCGCAATCCGCTCGACGGCGGCGATCTTTCCGCCGCGGATATCGAACTTGAGCGCGTAGGCCAGGCGCCCCAGCGGCGCGGCGACGGCGCCGATGACGCCGTCCACGACGGCGGTCTGGGCGGCCAGCGCGCGGCCGCAGATGCGGCGGGCGAGCGCTTCCGCGCCGCGCGTGATCCGCGCGCCGCCGTCCGTGTCGTCGCGCAGCGTGACGTCGGGGTCGAGCATCGCGATCAGCGCATCGAAGTCACCTGCGCGCGCCGCGGCGATGAACGCGTCGACGAGCCGGCGCATGCCGGCCAGGTCGGCCGAATCCCGCGGAGCCGTGCCGGTCACCCGGCGGCGGGCCCGGCTGGCGAGCTTCCGGACGGCGGCTTCCGACTTGCCTGCGACCTGCGCGATCTCGGCGAACGGCATGCCGAAAATATCGTGCAGCACGAACGTGACGCGCTCCGCGGGCTTGAGCCGGTCCAGCACGACGAGCAACGCGACGCCGACCGATTCGGCCATCAGCGCCTCCCGCTCGGGATCGGGCCCGCCGCGGTCTTCGGTCAGGGGATACGTTTCCGCCGGGTGCGTATCCAGCGGCTCTTCGCGCCGGCTTTTCCGCGACCGCAGCATATCCAGGCAGACCCGCGACACGACCCGGGTGAGCCAGCCGCCCAGATTTTCGATCGCTTCGGTCTCCGCGCGGCAGAGCCGGAGCCACCCTTCCTGCACCGCATCCTCCGCCTCGCTCAGCGATCCGAGCATGCGATACGCCGCGGCCAGCAGATGCCGGCAATGCGCCTCGAATTGTTCCGCGAGCCGTTCTTGTGCGATCATCCGTACATTCCTTCCCGCATGAAGTGATACTCCCTCCATTATGACTGACGAAAAAGAAACCGCCAATGTGACAGATCTCCGGGTTGTCACATTCCGCCCCGTCCGCTCCGTCATCTTCGTGCAGGGCTCGATCAGGGCCCGCATATTCCGGAAGATCAAGGAGTGGATTGAACATGTCGCTGAAACCTCGCATGGCAAGTCCCGTGGCGCTCGTGCCCGATCTGGCCGATCCGCTGCAGGCGCTCGGCCGCGCGCTGTTCGCTTCTGCGGAACAGTCCGGCATCCCGAAGCGGACGCTTTTCCTCGTTTACCTGCGGGTGAGCCGGATCAACGGCGACAGCGTCTGCGTGGAGCTGCACTCGCGCAACGCGCTGCAGGCGGGCGAGACGCCGGAGCGGGTGATGGCCGTCGCGGGCTGGCGGGATTCCGCCCGATTCACCGAAGCGGAGCGGGCGGCCCTCGCGCTCGGCGAGGCGATGGCCCGCATCGCCGACCGGCCGGACCCGGTGCCGGACGAGATTTACCGGGAGGCCGAGCGCCATTACGCCGGTCAGGCGCTGGCGACGCTCATCGCCGGCATCGCGACGGCGAATTTATACAACCGGCTCAATGTCGCGACCCGGCAGGTCGCGGCCGCCAATTAACGATACGGCGGTGAGGGGACGGAATATGGCTACCTTGCTGTACATTACGGCTCATCCGTTCGGTCCCGACGTTTCCTGCAGCATGGCGGCGGGGGAAGCGTTCCTTGAGGCGTACCGGGACGCGAAGCCGAACGACGAGATCATCCGGCTCGATCTGTACGCGATAGACATCCCGGAGCTCGACGCCGACGTCTTCGCCGGCTGGGAGAAGCTCGGCTCGGGCATCGCTTTCGGAGAATTGACCGCGGAGGAGCAGGCGAAGATTGCGCGCATCAACGAACTGGCGGATCAGTTCGCCGCCGCGGACAAGTACGTGTTCGTCACGCCGACCTGGAACTACTCGTACCCGCCGGCATTGAAGCGGTACATCGATGCCTTCTGCATCGCGGGCAAGACGTTCCGGTACATTCCGGACGTCGGCCGGGTCGGGCTGCTGGCGGGCCGAAAGGCGCTGCACATCCAGGCGAGCGGCAGCTTCCTGTCGCCGGGCTCGCCGGACGAACGGCTGGAGATGGGGCATCGCCATCTGCGGGTCATCATGGAGTTTGTCGGCATTACCGATGTGGAATGCCTCTATGTGGAGGGGATGAGAGCCGTCCCCGAACGGGCGTCGGCCATCCGGGAGGAGGCGCTCCGCCGCGCGCGAGAGATCGCGCTGAATTTCTGAATCGGTACGGGCCTCGCCGGAACGCCGTAGCGTGCATGCCACGTTACAGCGCCGCGCGAAGCCTCACTCCTGGCCTGTGGACGGCTGCAACGTGCACATCACGCTGCAGCCTCGCCGCAGACCGTTTGCATTTTAATATGTGAAGTCACTATAATAAAGTTAGTGTCATATTAAACATAGACTTTCACGAGGAGGCGGAGTGAACGATGCGCATTATCGTAACCGGCGTAACGGGGCAATTGGGCCGGATCGCGGCGGAGACGCTGCTGGAGAAAGTGCCGGCGGACCGGCTGATAGCGGTCGCGCGCAATGTGGAGAAGGCGGCATGGCTGGCGGAGAAGGGCGTCGAAGTCCGGCACGGCGACTACAACGATCTGGCGTCGCTCCTGAAGGCCTTTGAAGGCGGCGGCAAGCTGCTGTTCGTCTCGAGCTCCGAGGCAAGCGACGAGACGCTGCGGGCGCTGCAGCACGCGACGGTCACAAGGGCGGCGAAGATGTCCGGCATCACGCATATCGCGTACACGAGCATTTTCCGGGCCCAGGAGAGTCCCCTCGCGCTGAGCCTGCTGCACCGGACGACCGAGAACATGATCCGCCTGTCGGGCATTCCGTACACGTTCCTGCGCAACACGTTCTACACCGAAGTGTTCGTGAACGAATCGCTCCGCCAGGCCGTGGAAAGCGGCGCCCTCGTGACGCCGATCGCGACGGCCGGCCTGAACACGGCATCGCGGGCCGACATGGCGAAGGCGGCGGCAGCCGTACTGATGTCGGACGGCCACGAGAACCGGATCTACGAAATTACGGCGCCGAAGCTGTGGACGATGAAAGAGCTGGCGCAGATTCTGTCGGACGTCTCCGGCAAGCCGGTGGTGCTGAAACCGGCGACGGCCGCCGAATACGCGAAGATTCTCGCGGGTTGGGGCATGCCCGAACCTGCCGCGGCCATGTTCGCGGCGCTCTACGCGCAGCTGGACGAGGGCGAATTCGCGCAAACCTCGGATGATCTGACCCGGCTCATCGGGGAGACGACGCCGCTTGAAACGGTCGTGAAGCGGGCGCTTGCCTGAGCGGCCCGGGAAAGGAGCGGAGCGATGAAAGTCGAAATCTGGTCGGATGTGGCCTGTCCTTTCTGCTACATCGGGAAACACCGTTTCGAGGAAGGGCTCAGCCGGTTCGAACACAAGGATGACGTGACGGTGGAGTACCGCAGTTTTCAGCTCGATCCGCATGCGGCCAGAGAGCCCGAACGGGATCTGTATGATGTGCTGGCCGCCAAGTTCGGCATCAGCCGCGAACAGGCTGTCCAGATGAACCAGCGGGTGGCGGAGCAGGGCCGGGAAGTCGGGATCGACTTCCGCTTCGGCGTTGTCATTCCGTCGAACACGCTCGATGCGCACCGGCTGATCAAGTTCGCGGGACGGCACGGCAAAGAGCAGGACGTGATCGAGCGGCTGTTCGAAGCGTACTTCACCAGCGGCCGCAACGTGGCCGATCACAGGACGCTCGCCGACATCGCGGAGCAGGCCGGATTGGACCGCAAAGCGGCGGAGGAGATGCTGAAATCCGGCGCTCACGCCGACGAAGTGGAGGCGGACGGAATCGAAGCAAGCCGTCTCGGCGCGCGGGGCGTGCCGTTCTTCGTTATCAACCGGAAGTACGGCGTTTCGGGCGCGCAGCCGGACAGCGTGTTTCTCGACGTCCTGCAGCGGGCCTGGCAAGACGAGCATCCGCTCATCATGGCCGAATCCGACGCATCCGGCGAAGTCTGCGAAGACGGCACCTGCAAGCCGGATAAATAAAAACCATATGGACAGTAAAGCAAAAACGGACTCCTTTTTTCAAAGGGTTCGTTTTTCTTATTCCCAAAAGAGGAAAATTTTAATTGATGAAGAATAAGTTTAGATAATCGACAGAATTGACCATATCGGTCTGCAAAAAATTACAAGCGATGAACGGGAGACAGGATAAATGAATGAAATTCTCTTTATCGCGTTCTCTACATTGGAAACTTGGTCGATTTTTGCCGTTTCGTTCACGCTGTTTCGATTCAATATTCTGAAGTACAATCTGCAGATCGTTCCCATCTCTGTTCTGATGGCACTGCTCAACTATGCCATATGGCATGAAATCGATATGGGTTCGTGGACACCCATGATCGGTCTGGTGTTGTTCACGTTGTTCATTTTCTATACGCTGCGGATTTCGCTGATCGGTTCGCTCATCGTTGCGGTAACGGGGTATACATCGGTCATTTTGGTCCAGACTGCGTTCCTGTACGGTTTGCAGCTCACGGGCATTGCATCGGTCGCCGAAGTGCAGGCAGGCGGCACAGGTTACTACATTCTTTCGGCTGTATCTTCATGCACCGTCTTATTGTTAAGTTATTTGTTGTACCGGCTGGGCTACGGGTTTTCGTTTTCTCTGCAACACTTTAAAGTCAAGCATGAAAACATGCTGATCTTGGTAATAACAGTCGCGACGTTCATACTGCTCTCGTTCCTGCACCTGCTCAAGAACAGGCTGTACTTTGTCGAAATGATCGCGGTCGTGATCGTGCTGTTCCTGATCTATATCGCATTGAGGAGAGAGAGGACGCAATGGTAGAGAGACTTGCGTTTCGTCTGGCGCATTGGCTCAAAAGCGAAGTGCCGGATCATCCCTATTCGGAAGCGCGGCTTCAATTCGGATTTCACCTGTTTCTAAACACTGTGTTTACTTTGCTGGTCGCGACAATTCTGGGACTGTTGTTCGGCAACTATCGGGAAACGATGCAAGTGCTGTTCGCGTTCGGTTTGCTGAGAAGCATTTCAGGAGGATATCACTTCCAGTCGGCTACGGTGTGCATCGTCGTTTCGGCCGGAGTGGCCGCATTATTGCCGTTCATCGATCTTACTAATTTTTATATAAACCTCTTGAATATAGCCAATATGGTATTGACTATTATTTTTTCACCTTCTAGAATTGAAGAACAAACTAGAATTCCGACCAAATATTTCCCTGCCCTGAAAATCGGATCCACAGTACTAGTCGCTTCGAACTTCTTGTTCCAATCTCAGCTATTAGCGATCACCTGGTTTATCCAGGTGCTATCACTAATAAGATTACCAAGGAAAGGCGGTGAAACAGGATGAAGAAAAAAGCCCTTCATTTGCTGGCGACGGTTGTCGGCTGCGCAGGCCTTGTCGTCGTCTGCACGGCAAGCTGGATCTGGGGCAATCAGCCTAAAGTCCCTGCCGAACTTCTGAACAAGTAATGATGGTGGTCTTGTGAAATTGGTTGTCGCAAGGGACGAAGACGGGAAATCCGGTCTGGTCGAGCTGGACGTCATGGAGATCCTGAAGTTCACCACCGACAAGACCCGCATCCTGATTCATACGAAGAATGACGTCTACTACTTTCCGTTCGACAGCCTGGAGAAAATCCAGAATGTCTTGCAAGCCTTGAATTTGCCTTTCGTGCGTGCGGATCGCGGCAATCTGGTCAACATCGACAAGGTGATCGAGATTGACGAGAAGTACGCCAAGGTATATTTCGAGGGGGACAAGCCCGGTGAACTAGGGAAGGAAGCGACGGTATCCAGACCGACAAATTACAGACGGATCCTGGATTTGTTCAGGGAAAGACAGGGGCGAAAAAACGAGTAGGACCAGAGGCTGCTTCAGCTTCTGGTCCTGCTTGTTGTTTCCCGGCTTCGTGACCCGTGTCACAATGGCCCGAAGTCCGCAAGGGTATACTGGAAGCAAGATTCTTCCGTCAGAAAGCGGGTGTACCCATGCGCAATGTCTATATACCGAAACAGCACGGCGCCTGGGCGATGCTGATTTTGCCGCTGCTCTTCGGCGTCATCGGTTCTGCCCCGGCGTGGCAGCACGCGCTGCTGTTCTTCGCCTGGCTGCTCTCGTACCTGTTCGCGTACGCCGCGCTTCAGTGGATCCGGACGAAGCGCAAGGCCGCCTGGCTCGGGCCGCTCAAGCTGTACGGCGGGCTGCTGCTGCCCGTCGGCGCCGCCTTGCTGGTCCTGGAGCCGGAACTGCTGCCCCTGCTGCCGCTGGCCGTGCCGTTCATCCTGATCAACCTGTACTTCGCGAAGCAAAACCGCGAGCGGGCGTTCCTGAACGATCTGGCCGCCGTCATCCTGTTCAGCATGATGACGTTCGCTGCCTTCCGGGTCGGAGACGGGACGGACGCCTCGCTGGCGCTCGAACTGTTCGCGCTCAGCGTGCTCTATTTTACCGGGACGATCTTCTATGTGAAAACGATGATCCGCGAGAAGCACCACAAGGCGTTCTATTGGTATTCGGTCCTGTATCACGCGGCGTTCCTTGCGGTCGTCGCGCTCTTGTATCCGCCCGAGCTGCTCCCGGCCGCGGCGGTGCTGCTGGTCCGCGCCGCCGTGATGCCGCGTCTTCATCCCGCGGTCAAGACGACCGGGATGCTCGAGATCGCCTGGTCGGTGCTGGTGCTGGTCTGCGCGTGGGCGGCGTACTGAGCCGGAACGAACAAAAAGCCGACGCCTGAAAACGGCATCGGCTTTTTCTGACGCATCATGCCAACCCGGAGACTCAGAAGAGGAATTCATCCGGATGCGGACCGAACCGGTGGTCCTTGTTGAGCGCGTCGATCGCGCGGATGTCTTCTTCGGACAATTCGAAGTCGAAGATGTCCGCATTCTCGGCAATCCGCTCACGGCGGACCGACTTCGGAATCGTGACCACGCCGAGCTGCAGATCCCAGCGGAGGACGATCTGCGCCGGGGTCTTGCCGTATTTCGCCGCCAGCTCTTTCAGCACCGGCAGGTCGAGGTTGCCCTTCATGATCGGCGACCACGCCTCGAGCTGGATGCCTTCGCGCTTGCAGTAGGCAAGCAGCTCCTTCTGGGTAAGCAGCGGATGGAACTCCACCTGGTTGACGGCGGGGATGATGCCGCTCGTCTCTTTCAGCGACTCCAGATGATGGATCTGGAAGTTGCTGACGCCGATCGCGCGGATGTAGCCTTCGGTGTACAGCTTCTCGAAGGCGCGCCACGTCTCCTTGTACTTGTCCCGGCCCGGCCAGTGAATCAGATACAGGTCGATGTAGTCCACGCCGAGCTTGCGCCGGCTTTCCTCGAAGGCGCGCAGCGTCGATTCGTATCCCTGGTCCGAGTTCGCCAGCTTCGTCGTGATGAACAGCTCTTCCCGCGGAACGCCGCTCTCCCGGATTGCCTGGCCGACGCCGGTCTCGTTCCGATAGCCCGCCGCCGTGTCGATCGAGCGGTATCCTTCCTCAATGGCCCAACGCACCGCGTTTCTCACTTCTTCGCCGTCCGCCACCTGAAAGACGCCGAGCCCGAGCCAGGGCATCCGGACGCCGTTGTTCAGCACCGCGGCGTCGGTAATACTGCGGATTTCCATGTCGCATGACCTCCCTTTCCGAGATTGTCCGTTCCTTCTCCATTGTACCATCCTTCGCGCGAATGACCAGAACGGAAAACCGGCTCACTTTAGTCATATTAACTCAACTTTCGCAGCATGAAATAGGCAGATAAGCCTTGATGTAATTGGGCAGAGCAGCAATCCACTCCTTGAGTTGACGCTGAATAAACGCCGAAAGCTTTTTGCCTGCTTTTGCAGCGACTTCATGGATCAAATCGACCAATTGCTGTAACGCTGCGACCCAGTCCACCGCGCCGATTTCGTCACAAAGCAAATAAAACAGGCCGCCGAGCGAACGCACGTCCGTGCTTTGCCGATGCTGCCAGGCCAGCAGGATATAGCGCGAAAACACAATGGTCGTATGGTTTACGAGCATATCATACGAACGGCCCTGAAACTCGTTTTGCAGGCGCAGCAGCGACTTGGCGCACTTGAAGAAAACCTCGATGTCCCAT